>JACQYL010000080.1 GCA_016208165.1 Deltaproteobacteria bacterium | reverse complement strand
TCGAAGATCGTCTCGACGCCTTCCTTACGCGCCTTCTCGATCATCTTCGCCGATGCGCTGTCTATGGTCAATTCCGAAACTTTCGGCTTTTCCTTTTTTTCTTTAACAATCGCCGCAGCTTTGGTTTCTTCTGTCGCCATTACCAGGCCTCCTGATGGTATTTAAAATGTTTCTCGTTTATTGGATCATTGATAGATATTTTTGAAATTCACGGACGTCCTGCGGGCGTCGAACTACCTCATACTTTTAAGCTTTTCCCGTTCCTTGCATGCATCACAAAGACCGAGTAAATGCAACGAAACCGATTGAACATGTATATCGTCAACCGGAATTTCTAGAAACTCGGAAAAGGGAACGGATTTCGCGGGAACGTCGTCTATTCGCCCGCATTCCGTGCATACGGCATGCAAGTGAGAATCGATCATGGCGTCATAACGCGCTACACCGAAGAGAGCGTTCACTTTTCTCACCAGCCCGACTTCTTCGAACCGGTCGAGGGCGTTGTAGACCGTGGCAAGAGACATGCGCGGGAAAAGGGCGCTAACGCGTTTGTAGATAAGCTCGGGGCTTGGATGGCAGTGTTCCTCCAATAGGGCTTCAAGAATAGCCACTCGTTGGGGAGTAACCATCAAACCGCTGGTTTGAATGAGTTCCAGGGGGCTTTGCATGTAATTGGGAATGCCTATTATTTTAGAATGATTCTAATCTAAGAGATATTTCAGGCGATGTCAAGCGGTATCGGATACCAAGCCACCGAAAATCCGCTATCCGCACGGATTCTTTCCAGGGAGAACTCTCCGACATAGCGGACCCGGGGCCGAACGACCGGCATGACCGGGGGTCGAATCATCGGGGTCCCAATCGTGTGGACGGTCCGCGGATGGGGGGGAATGTTCGATTTCTTTGACGGGCGAAAGAGAAAGGACCTTCTTACTGCGATCCGCAGCCCCAGTGCCTGCCGGGGCTGACGGACATCCATTTCGAGTTCGCGAAAGCGGGGCAATTGGAAAGAGATCCCATAGCCCGATCGAGCGGCGCTATCGTTTTGAGAAACGTTCGAAGCTTTCAGCGTACCTGAGCTCCGATCCCTCTCCAGCGTCGGATAGGGCGAAAACCCGGATGTCGTTCTCCTTGAATTCTTCCAAAGGCAGCTTGAAAACGTATCCTGAAAGGAGCAAACGCGGATTCGAGAAATGATCCGCCGTTGGAGACCCAACGGGCATTTTCGCTATATCCCAGCTCCGAAGCCGCGCCTCCATTGGACAGCGCGAATACTCTCACCGCTTTTCCCTCGAAGGCGCCCAACGGCGCCCAAAATCTGAATCCCGAAGCCGTCAGCATCGAGTTGTCGAAGTGTTCCGCCACGTCGGGCCGATCCAGGTTATTCCAGCTCACGTACGAGGAGACGCCTTCAGAAAATAGGACGATCAATGCCGGAAGCTCTCCTTCCTCAATGTCCGCGGCCCACCCTTCCAGGCGCACGAAATCATTCGTGACCTCCGCGACGTCGAGTATGCCCTGGATGGCCTCGCGCACCACCGGAAAGGACTTTCCGTCGGAGCAGGTCACAGTCTCTCCTTCGGTGTCGCTTAACAAGGTGTATGTCAGATCTCTCTGAACGTTGGTGCGGGAAAGCGCGAGACCTTGTTTGCCTGTGGCCACTACAAACGTTTCGAGTCGATTGAAGCCGGGATGGAAAGAGGAATCCGGAACGATGACTGAAAGTGTCGCCTTGTCGTCTTGGTCTTCGTAACTGCTCGCCACGGCCCGAATAACACCGTTCACGGCGATTGCCAAGCGCAGCGGATGATCCAATTTCCGGTCGGCCTGTATGGTCGCCAGAAGATGACAGGGCACAAAATCGGCTTCCGGGTCGACTGCAGCAGGCATGGGTTCGTTTTCGAACAGGACTCTCAGGTCGCTCTGTCCGACGGGTCCAAGGTCCTCGATGCTCTTGCCTATGAGACCTTCAGGAGAACGCAGGTACGGGAAGGGACCCGTCTGGTTCCCGGATCCAAACAACATCAATTGCCGTTCCAGGGTGACCTCTTTTCGAACCATTTCGGCGGCCACGGAGTGCTTCCTGTAATCCTGATCGAAAATGGTCTTCTGGGTTCGCTCCGCCCAAGAGGCACTGAAGGCCGACCGGCCGTCCACTGACCATGGAATGGAAACGTTCAGTATTTCCCCGATGGTCGGCAGGATATCAACGGACTCGATGTACCTGTCGCTCACTTCTCCGCGATGTTGGTGGGGCTTTTTGATCATCAGGAGAACGCTAAGGATATCGCTGAGATTTTTCTCAGTCACCCCCCTGCGATCGTCGCCCGGAATAAAGCTCACACCGTGGTCTGAAGTGAGCAGAATCAAGGAACGATCATACAAATTCTCCTTCTTGAGACGCCGCACGAGCTTTCCGACAAGTTGGTCCACGAAACCCACTTGAAGCAGGTAACGCTGGTGAGCATGAACAACCGGCTCCTCTTGTTCCCGCCATTGCTCCGAATTTGGGAACAGGCCACACGCCCATCCCGCCGTGGAATATTTCTTGCCCGAGGGTAGAAAGTCGTACGGCGCATGCGGAAGCAGGGTGTGGTGGAAATGCAGTTTGGGCTTGTCGCCATCCTGAATGGAGTCGACGAAACTCAAGAAATTCCGGCCACGATCTCCCCAGACCTCTTTTCCCAATCTGGAGTCAGAGGCGCCTTGTTCCTGCTCGATGAATCCCCCCCATGCGTGTGCGATGCTCGGGATGCAGTTCGCGAGACCTCCTGGAAGGATCAGGTGGGGATAAATGACCGAGAGATCCAGCATCAACGATCCGATCCGTTCCTCCGGCTTCCGGGGCTCCCGTTCTCCCTCGCACAGGTCGTGCGGACAGAGATCCGTTACCGGCTCGATAACATGAAGGTCATACGAGGCGCCCAGCAGTGTAAAAAGAGTATTTGGAAAATCGGACGCGTGAGGCAAGCTGGGCCGGGTCGGATATCTACCCGTAAGTATGGCCGGTAGAGCTATATTCGTCAACATACCCACCGTGGTGGCGTTTCGAAACCATGTTGCATCGTCTGCAAAGGCGGCGAAATTGGGATATCGAATGGGATCGATTCGGCCTTGCTGGTTCATGAGACTGGTAACGCAGAATTCGTCGAACACCACCAGGACGACCGGTGTGGTTGAGGGCGCTTCGACGGCGAAGTGCGGTTCCTGATGGGATAACAGCAGCTTGGTTACAGGGGAATGGAAAAGAAAGAGGACGGGAAAAAAGAGAATCGAAGGGGATAACACAGTCAGGAACGATCTCGCCGGACGGAACCTTGTAATGACATAACTCAAGCCTGCGCCCAATCCCGCCGCCGCCAAAACAACGATTCCGGCGGGCAGCGGATCGAACCGTTTCAACGCAGGCAAGAGGACGAGCGCCATCAGCAGGGCTACGATCGCTGTGTGGAAGCGTTTGCGAAGCGCCGGCGCGACCAGATCGACCAGCCATTCCATAAGGGCCAATGTCGCGGGAATCAGCGCGGAAAGCACAAATGCCAGCACCACGAAGTCCAGGGGTTCCGATCGCCGGGCGACAAAAAATTCGGCCTGTCTCGAAAGCGAGTCATATAAGGGCTGGGCCAGAGCGAATCCGGACAGCACGAACAGATGCAGCAGGTCTACGAGGGCTTCGCGTTTTTGATTCATAGAAACAAACAGGAGTTACTCAGTCTTATCTTCGATGAGTTATGGTCTATCCGGTTCGGACCCGGTTCCGGGCGAAAAAAAGGATCCGGGTGCCGTTTCCGAGGGGTTCACGCTCGATCACTTCAAAAGACGCTGAAAGGGAGCCTTCGAACACCGCCAGGTCATAGTCGTCATAGTGGTCCGCTTTGTTTCTCAACAGGGTCCGGACCATGGGATCCTCTTTAAGGATGAATTCAATTACGAGATCCGTTCCGAGAGCGGCCAGCCAGTCTACAAGCTCCGGTAGGGGTATGTTGGCGGTGATCACCAGATGGTGTATCAAAGCAAGGCACAGTGTCAGGTCAGGTTTACCGCGGCCGACAATGCTTTTTCGCTCCAGTCCCCTCCAGCCTAAATCCGGCGACGAATCGGAGAGGTTCATCACCAAAGGTAGGATAGCTTCCCGTCCTTCAGACCGAAGCGCTTGATAGAAGCGCTCGACAGCCAGATGATCGGCGTCCATGGCCACTACGTAGCGGGCATTCTCCGAGGCGATTCGTGAGAAAGCGCCGGTGTTGCAGCCGAGATCCCACACCAGATTCCAGGGGCGGGAATGGACAGCGCGGCGTACGAAGGCCGCCTTCCTCTCCAGGTCCTCGTTCGTATAGGTATGAAATCGCTCGTAGTCCGACCACTCGGACTCTCTCGGTTTCAATGAAAGTCGTCGGACGATCTTCCGGAGTCGATCCACATTGGAAAGGATCAGGTTCTTGTGGAAACCGACGCTCTTCATAGTGGTTCTGATATCTTTATCGGAACTTCCATACCTGGCCTGCATCTTCGCCTGAAGAAACACGTGCGAGAACACGCCCGGACGCGCAAGGTCGCGCAGCGACATCAGACGGTTGAACTGTTCCGGATCGATCCCGTCGATTTGGCCCCTGAGCCAGGGCTGAAACGAAACATTCTTGTATGCCTGGAGAAAGAGAGGGTAGAGAAAGAGTTGACAGAACTGCCGGTAGCCGATCCATGGTTCGCCCGCTTCCCATTCTTCGAAGGACGGCACATCGATGAATATCGGCCTCGTTCCAATCCATTGGACGTTATACGCCGATGCGTCCTTTAGTATCATGTCCTCATCGAGGGCCGCGCGGAGTAGTTCCAACTGAAGGAGAGCGGCGTCTTGGAGCATGCCGAAACACCACTCATAGGGATACGAGACGAAAGGAACGGTGCGATGTTTGAGAACGGCCGCCCAGTTTCCGTCAATGCCATGTGTGAGGGCCCGGGGCTCGGGGTGGACACGTTCCGTTTCCACGATCTTTCCATCGGACATAAGCCGCTGAAAAAAAAGGGTCTTGGAAAGCGCTTCCCATTGGCGCAAAGCGTGATCGCTCAGCAGACGGAACACACCTTCTGCGGTGTACACAACTCGGCCGTTTCGGTCTCGAAAAGAGCCGGGTTCCACGGAATGGTTTCCCAAAGCGACTACGGGCATCGGAGCAGGACCGGGTTTGGGTGGGACCGAGCCCCGGTTGGGACGTGCGGGCGCTTGAGGCCTCGACTCCATCTCGCGCGGAAGCTCGAACAGATCCTAGTTCGTATCCTGTTTCGCGATTCCCAGAACCTCCAGTATGCGGCGCCAGAAAAGCTTCAGTATCACTACCAGGCCGGCCGCTCCGCCCAGAATAATTTGGATCAGCATGCTGCCGCTTCCGGCGTCCAGATACGCGTGGGCTTCCCCGGCGGCGAATAGAACCAAAACGATTGAAATAGAAACGAAACCAAGGAGAAACATGTTCGTAACCTTCCGTCCTTACTGTGTGTGATATAAAGGCCAGAGGTCTCCGCGGCGTACGGTCGTCGATAGACAACTCGTACAGGCCTTTTCCACGGATCGTTCAATATCTTGGTTGAATCCGGACCCGGAGAGACGCCGGCGGTTCCTGACCACCCTCGGCGCCATTCGCCAAACGTATGAATCTGCGCACACAAAAAACGACGTTGGCCTCCGTATGAATTCATGATTCATAACACAGAAAGACTCTTCTTGTCCAGGACCGTTATTCCATCAAGATGAGGAAAGCGTTCCCCCCCTAGAACTCGACCACTTGATGTCCTTCCTTTCTGAGTCTTTCCGCCACGAGAAGACGATGACACGGACTTCCGACAGGACAAAAGCAAAGAAGACAGTCGCCGTCTCTTAGCCGGCTGACGGCAAAGCGCCATACAGGATCTACTTCCTCCCAGTACTTATGGGCGTATTCGTTCTCGTCTATGTTCGCGCTACGGTAGCGTTCGAGGAGTCGCCGGCTGGGCGCCAGCTCGATCACACTGGTGTCGAAGCGTCCCAGCCGGTCTTTGCCACGGGAGATACGGACACGCCTTAGTACGCCGAAGCGCTCGAATTTGTGTTGGCTTGCGTAATTGGAAACGAACAGTTTCATCTTGGCCCTCGCTCGGTTATTCAGGAGGCGGCCTGGAAGTTCAAAAGCTCTGAAGTGTTTTCCTTGAACACGGCGCCCGTCTTCCCTATACTTCCACTTCCGCCACTCGTCGCTTGGTAGCGGTATCGTTCAACATCCGTCTGAGCGGCCAATTCGAACCTGAATGGGATTTCCATGGTTTTGGACAGTGTCCTGCCGGTTTTTCTCGTCATTGGTCTGGGCTCGATTCTCGCACGCTTCCGCCTAACCAACGAAACGTTTTTGAAGACGTCGGACAGGCTGATCTATTATATTTTTTTCCCAGTGCTTTTGTTCTGGAAAATAGGAAGTCCCGCCGAATCAAGCACCATCGATGCCCGCGGTTACCTGGCCATACTGGTGACGATCCTCGTGGCATGGGTGCTCAGCCTGTTATGTAAACGGGCGTTCAAGATTTCCGATTTTGAAGCAGGCGCATTTTCGCAGTGCTGTTACCGTTTCAACACCTATATCGGCATGGCCGTTGTATTGAACGCATCCGGCGAACCGGCGGTTCGTCAATTCGGGGTGATCATCAGTTTTGCCATACCTTTTATCAATCTTCTGTCCGTTTCGACACTCATCTGGTTTTCAGGCAGAGACATTTCCGGAAGCGAAAAACTTCGCGTCACAGGTAAGGCCATTGTGTCCAATCCGTTCATCCTGGCTTGCTTTCTTGGACTCTTGTATGCAAGATTAGGACAACCGTTTCCCGGTTTCCTTGAAAATTCGTTCCGGCTCGTGTCCGCCGTGTCCCTGCCCATGGCGCTGATCTCCATCGGTGGCGCGATCCATCCGGCGGCCCTCCGAGGACGTTTCAAGGCGGCCTTGGTAGCTTCCGTGTTCAAGGTCGGTTTATACCCTGTTATGGGCTACCTGGTTTTGATGCTGTTCAATGTGGTCGATTCATTCTTGTCGACCGCGATGCTCTTTTTTGCGTTACCCACTTCCACGGCCAGTTACGTTCTGTCTTCGCAGCTCGATAGCGATGCGAACCTGGCCTCATCCGTCATTGTGCTTTCGACACTACTGTCCACGGGATCGCTTTCCTTGGCAGTATGGTTATTTGTGCCATGATCAGGGCTTATCGGATACTCAAATCAGGATCTGAACTTTTTTTCGGGGAGTAGTGTGTTGCTGAGTGAAGCCAAAACCCTTTTGGGGATCGCAATACGGAGGATGTTCGGCCCCGGAATCCTCCGGAAGTTGGAAACGGACGGCTCTTTGCCTCCCAGGAAGCGATCGATGGACCGCCCGCTGAGTGATGTCGGGGTGCTGAGGTTTCCTTGCTCGGAAGATCCAAGAGACGCGTTTGATGCGTTCGGAGCCGAATGGGATCGCTGCCTGTCGAAAAGGTTCCTGCCGGAACACCGTCTACTCATTAAAATCAATCTCAACACGGCGGATCCCTACCCGGCGTCAACTTCACCCGATTTTCTGGCGGCCCTGGTGGACTTTTTGATGGGTAGGGGGATGCGGCATATACTGGTAGGGGATTGCTCGGCCAATACGCGCTTGCCCACACGCCGCGTGGCGAAGGCGGCGGGCATTGCGGACGCCTTGGCGGGCCGGGCGAAGATGATGTATTTTGACGAGAGCACGTGGGTGCGCGTGCCTATCGATGGTTTTTTTCTGAAGCAGGTGACCGTGCCCAGAATCGCAATGGAGGCGGATCGGGTCATCTCTCTGGCCAATCTGAAGACGCATGCGTACGCAGATTTTACCATGGGCTTCAAACTGGCTGTGGGTTTCATGCATCCCGTTGAACGAAAGCTGTTGCACTTGCACCATTTGAGAGAGAAGACGGTGGAGATCAGTTTGGCTGTGCCGCCCGATCTGATCATTGTGGATGGTCGAAGCGCATTCATTACGCAGGGTCCGAATAAAGGCCGCCTGGAACATGCGGGCGTGGTCCTGGTTGGCGACAGTCTTCTACAGGTGGACGCCGAGGCCTACCGTGAGTTGTACCGGCTGAAAGAGCGGTTCGGATGTCTGGAGCACTTCGAAGAAGATCCCTATGAGACGATCCAGTTACGGCATGCGCGAAAAGTGGGCTTCCAATAAGAAGACGCGGGATAGGTGCATTCGATGGTAAAGGGGATTTCGTGAAAGTACTGCTCGTAGCGCCTTACACAAACCATAAGGCCGTTCCGCTGGCCCATTGGACGCCCCTGAATGTCACCTTCATCGCTGCGTTATTAAGGCGCAACGGCCATGACGTATCCATTTTCGACCGGCACGGCATGATCGCCAGGTTGGGGTTGGACAGGAACCTCATCGACAGGTCCATGATCGATCATGTCCGGAGAACCAGGCCGGACATGGTCGGTTTCAATACGGTATCTCCCCTGATTTATGACACCATCGAGAGCGTAGCGCTGATCCGAAGCGTGTACTCCGGACCCATGGTGGCCGGGGGACACCACGCCACCGCCCTCCCCGACCTGACCCTTCGAAGAATTCCCGAGCTTTGCGCCGTTGTGGAAGGCGAGGGCGAGATACCCATGGTCGAACTGGTGTCCGGGGCCGCCCCGGAGACCATACCCGGTGTTTGGTGGAGAAAGAAGGAGGATCAATTCATTCACACTCCGCCGCATCGGAATCCCAACCTGGACGACTTGCCTTTTCCTGCTTTTGACCTGCTGGATATGAAGTACTATACCCGTCCCAGCATATCCACGATTCGAGGCTTCTACCTCTCCACAGTATCCATATTGAGTTCCAGGGGGTGCGAACGCCGGTGCGATTTCTGTTCGGAATCATCCACGTACGGCCGCGGTGTTCGATTTCACAGCGTAGACTATGTCATGGAATGGATACGCCACATCCTTAAGAACTATGGCGTTGAAGCCCTCTATTTCATGGACAATGATTTCTTGATCGACGAGCGGCGCGCCGGGGAGATATGTGAACGTATGCTGTCGGAGGGCATGCACAAACGAATCAAATGGGCCATACAGGCCCGGGCCAACCGGATTCAACCCGCGATCTTGAGACAGCTTAAGCGTGCGGGATGTATCTTAATTGAAATCGGTATCGAGTCGGGCTTACAGGATCAGTTGAACTCCGTTCGCAAGGGTACGACCGTGCAGGTCAATGAGCGGGCCGTAAAGCTCATACAAAGACACCGAATGCACCCTCACCTGTATATGATCACCGGGTTCGAAGGGGAAACCCTTTCGGACCTGGAAAAGAAACTTGCCTGGATCAAACACCTTAATCCCGCTTCATTTAGCTGGTTTCCCCTGCAGCTGTATCCCGGAACAGCCCTGTATGAGAAAAGAGGAAACCGCTTTTTCGAGGAAAATGAATGGACTCGCGAAAGGATTCAGGCTTATTATAAAAATACTTGCCTGGCCTCCTTTTCCCCTCGTGAGCGGGACGAGTGGATGAAAATCCACTTTCAACCGTTTTTCCGGTGGCGCCATCACGTAAACCTGCTGCTTCGCAATCGTCCTCTGAAACTTGCGCGGTTTATCTATCAAGCTCGGACCAAGTCCGGGATTCTTTGATCGGTCGGCTCGGACTCTCCGGATACTCCGCATCAGGGGCGAGCCAACAGGTTCGAACGGGTCCGCGCGTCTCCGGAAAAGGAGAAGATCGTCGAGTTGCGACCTTCAGCGGGACGGTTTTTCGTTCCGGTTGCTGCATATCGCCGCATGCTTGCCGGTATTTCGAAGTCGATTGACATCTTCAAGGAATTATTGTAGCATAAGCCGCAATGTGTGTAACATAGGAAGAGAAGGGGGAAAACATGAAAAGGCAAGATACGTCCGTCGAAGTGAAAAAGCCCTACGTTAAGCCGGTCTTGAAGAAATACCTTCCCCTCGGAACAATTACGGCGAGTTTGGCTCCCAGTTAATGGGAACGGCCTAGTAACGCCATTGACAAATCGCCTCGTTTTCTCCCGTTGCTTCTGTGGCGTCGGACCATGCCAAATCCGACGAGACGATCTGTTCATACGCGAGTCATGCTTTTCCATACATAGACGTCGAATGGAGGATGGCTGTATATGCGAATGAGAAACGGAGGCGCCATGAAACAAGGGGATGACCGACAGCCGGTCGTAACTGTCACCGAAAACAAGCGGGACTACTCCAAACCTCTACTGATCCTGCACGACAAGCTGAAGAAGGTAACGGCCGGCCCAGTCGGTTCCGGCTGAGACTCTAGAGCCGGCGTCCATCATTTGGGGGGAATCGCCATGTTTGTTTACCGATTCCCGCTCAACAGCAAAGATCACGCAGGGAGTAAGGTTCGACAGGAAAAGGAATATGAAATCGGAAAAAGAAACCCCGAAGGAACGGATTTCTGAAGACAGACGTCCCTATGTCAGGCCCGAGTTGAGGATATTCGGTCCGTTGAAAGACATGACCGCCGGCAACGGCTCGCCGCCGCCGTAATCCATTCCAAATCTCCTGTGGGCGTGCCTGGAAACGGCTTATTATCCAGACCCTGGATATGGATCCCCGAACCATGCGCCCTGCGGTTTATCATGCGAGGTGTCAACCGTGGGGAGACGGCGCATGAATGTCACGAAGGAGAAAGGGTATGAAGAAAGAAGACCTCGACAGGCCGGTCAACGAAGTTGAACAAGAAAAACGGCCCTATTCCAAGCCTGAATTGACCGGGCACGAAAAGCTGAAGAATGTAACTTCAGGCGCCCCCAGCCCCAACTAGGCCGGAGTCGCTGAAAAGGTAAAGATAGACGCCGAGGAGGCGCTGCTTTGAAGCTAAAGGGCCGGATGTTGTCCGACATCCGGCCCTACAACAACTCGCGAACGAGATGGGGAACCTCCCTAAAATCCCTTCCAAAATACAACCTGTAGCAGTGCATCCGTTCGACCATACGGCACAACAACTGAAAGTGCGACCGCGCCACTTCTTTGTCCAGAACCAGGAGGCTGTGCGGTAGCAGCCCCACAACCGCCTCCATCTTGGGTGCGGGTTCCACTCGACTGGCGCCCTCGTCGATGATCGAGGGGAACAGCAGCACTTCCGGATTGCACGATTCCACGGTACAGCCCGGATACACCTGCTCCAACCGGAAGTTCTTTTTCCTGGCGGAGGATCCAAAGGCCTTTTCCGGAAGACACCGTATTTCCTGAAAAAGGGAAATGGTCTCATCCGTCACATTTACGCTCTCCAGAAAGCCCAGGACTCGAATGTGATCCGCGGCCCGCTCGATCAACAGGCGATCGTCTCCCAGAAATTGGAAACCGCCCCTGACCAGAGCCAGAGACAGGGTGGTCTTCCCTCTGCCCGAACTTGCTGGAATTATGACGCCTTTCCCGTTTTCGGCCAAACCCGCGGCGTGGATAAAATAGCGGCCCTTCATCCGGAGGAGGGATGCGAGACCCAGCGAGAATATGTAATTAAGCGCTCTGGGGCTCGGCGATGAACAGGGACTGATCAGGGCGACTCCCAGGGTGCCCGAAGGATCCACAAAGAGTTGACCCGTAGGTCCGAAGTCGGCCACCTCGAGAGTCTCCCAAGTATAATATTTGAGGTGGAGGCCCATGCTACCGGTGATTCCTTGTTCATCATCAACTTCCGAATCAAAGTGCAAAACGGGGCTTCCGGTAAGCGCGAGGGATCCCAATTCGGATAGCGGGTGGTCCAAAAGCAGGAACTCGATCTCCGCAGGACCGTCGGATACGTTCTGCGAATAGTAGGCGAGCCCCTGTTCCACGGCATCGAGCAGGAAGGACGAATTCGACCGGACGGTCAGACGTGTCCCATGAAGAAGAAACGAGCGTTCAACCAGCCCGCACCGGTTCAGTTCCAATCTCAAGACGTCGTTTAGATGGGTGGGATTCATGCGGGGCCTTCATGGATACGAGAACAAGGTCACGCACGACGCCTCGGGGGCCGCCGGCTCCAACGGCGTTTCGCCGTTGATGAGTATCCAGCTATGACCTTTGAGCGGGGACGTGTTCTTTTGGACTCCGAAAACGATTCCGACATCCAGGCCCCGGCGGCGGAAGAGATGGAACAGGGTAAGTGACTGAACCAGGCAGGGAGTGGCGCTTTTAAGAAGTCGAATCAGTATGAGATCCACGAAGCGGCGTCCGATCCACGCCCGCTCGATGTCGGCGTCACGAAGCGGTCTACGGGCGGTCCTTCGCCTGTCCAGCCGATTCAGCACGGCGCGTATCTCCATGCGATTCACCAGAATCCGGACGACGGACATCCAGATCAAAATTTGAACATACAATGGCCAATTTCTCAAAGTGCACAATTCACGCAGGCGATCAATTCTTGTCATCTGTCTCCAGAAGACCTTCTTTCAAAAGGTCCTGTACCACTTCCAGGATGTCCTGTTTGGCCGATTGCTCATCCACATCGTATTCCCGGATGACGCTTCGGTGCAGTTCGGACAGGGACTTCTTGCCGTCCAAGGACTTCCACATGAACCTTCCCACCTCATTGAGGGTATAGTAACGCCCAGTGGACAGATGGAGCAGTACACACTCGTCCTCGATTTCCGACCACGTCACTTCGCTACCTCTCTTGAAGCGGAGTTCCCATGCGTCCATCTTCGTTCTCCGTAAGTGTAATGAGTTTCAGGCGAACCGCTCCGGAAGCGATCCGATGAAGACAGCGGACCTCTTTTCCCGTGGCCGTATCTTCGCTTGCCTCCGTGCTTCGTGACGGACGATCCTATTCCAGGGTCTATAAACGAGCCATGAAAGACCCGGCAAGCAAGGGAAACTCGCCGGGTGGTCGTTTCATCGTCGAATTCTTAAATTTGACTGTTTCGGCCGGCAAATGCTCAGGGCATGACCGCCAGCTTGTCGTATTGGATGGCTTGTGCGTAGTCCGTCAACTCTTTCTTGGCGATTCCGTCTCCGCTGACCGTGACCAGGAACCGGTTGGCCACGATGATCTTGATTTCTCCCGTTTTATCGGAAGCATCGTACTTGACGATGGCGCGCTGTCCGCTGATCTTCTCGAGTTTTCCGCCGTCGGAAGTGGCGAACACGGGGTTCGTGAACATCATCATCATGCCTTGCAGCATGGGAGAATCGGCCATGAATTCAACGGAAACGGAGCTGGAGTCCTTCGAGTAGGTTCTTTTCGCGGTAACTGCTCCGCCGAACATGGCTCCGCCCACGGCCTCCGACGATCCTTCCTCCGCCGTCCATCCGGAAAGCGGTTCCGGAAGCAGCTTCAGCAAATCCTGGCTTTTCTTCTGACGTATCAGCTGGGACGCATAATCGAGACTCCCGGTTGCCTCCGTGTACTTGCCGTCGTTGTATTGCTTCAACCCCTCCTCGATGGCTTCCGTGACCTCATCCGCCGGCGCCGGGCCGACCGAGAAGAGGAATAGGGCCACGACGGACAACGCCATGTTCAAGAAACGGTTTCGGTGAAACATACGATTCTCCTTCTGGTTTCTTCATTGTTCGGTAATCTTGCGTTTCGATCGGATGATAGGGGACGCGAAAGACGAACGCAACAAAAAAACAGAGAGCTTTCACGGCGGCAAACGGACGCAAAACGATGTACCCGTTTACGGGCGGGCGGCTGGTTTCATTTCCAGTACCGCGTCCGCCGTCCGGTCTCCAAACGCCGCCGACCAAATACTCGGTCCGTGCAAGGTCAAAGAAGGACGAGGTGCGGAGATAGTCTATATTTCCACATAGGTATGAGGCGCCTACATTTGGAGGCGGAGAAGCGGCGGAGGTCACGGTCCGCGTCAGCTCTTCACGAGAGCGAGTATCCTGGATCCTTCCGGATGACGCTTGCTCTGGTCCTTGGGATACAGTGGACAGGCGGCTTTTATGCACTCGTTATTCAGAGCATGCTGCGTGCACGAGAAGGGTTCATCCGCGACAAGGTTCACCGGTAGCAGGTCCTCCGAACGCCGAGCCGCAACTACGAGAGACAGATAGCATTCTCTACGGCAACATCGGGCGGCTTCCCTTTGGGCCAGGACCTCTATAATCTCTCCTACCAGGGCCTGGACTTTTCTTCGAGATGTGGAAGTAAGGGGCGTTGCCTCGAGGATGATGGAAAACGCGATTCCGACGCCTGTTGCCGCACCACAACTGCCCATGTAGGCGCAAGCGCCCCCCGGTATCAGAATGCCGCGCTGGATTCCAGTCAAAATCTCGTCTTCTCCTACGGGTCCCCCGAGATTCCTGTATGTGGCCAGGATGACCCCGGGAACGAGTCCGTGATGTTCCGGGCCGTGCATGGGAAAGCGTTCGTGAGAGCGGATGTCTCGCATCAGACGGAGCATATCGGTCTCGGAAGACGTCGTGCAGACCCTTCGAACAATGTCGATGGGATCTCTGAGGTGACAGAGGTCGCACACATAGTGGCCGTTTCGGCAAGAGGAGGCTGCCGGTTCCGAACGGCCGCACTGAACGCATGTGCGTTCCGAGGGCATGGTCTCATAAACCAGCGGTTCTCCACAAATCAGACATCCCGTTTCGGGCAAGCCCCTGATCGGACCCGGTTTCTTTACTTCAGGCGGTATCCGGCAGGCGCAGCTCGCCTCAGCGTCCACGTTGGTCGTATATCCGGTGCCAGGATCCAGAAGGTGCATCCCGGCCCGGGCCAGCGCATCCGGATTCGACCCCGGTCCCAGGTTCAGACGAAAACGACCGCCACGGTAGAGTACGGATCCGTTGTCCGTGACCACGGCGCGAAAGGGGCCTGCGTACATCACGTCGTCCGGCGTTGCCTCTTGTTTGGTCGGCTTGTAAGCGCTGAACGTCAATGAATAAAACGGATGGTCCTGGACCATCCGATACGGAAAACGTTTGATCACTTCAATATTGATGAAACCCATATCCCTCAGCAAGGTCGGCAGATATTCCTGCACAAACGCGCCTCCGATGCACTCGCCCATTAACCGGTGATTCGCACGTATGGGCGCAGGGGGATCCGTTTCGGTTACCACGTCGGAAATCACCAGCCTGCCACCGGGTTTTAGAATGCGTAGGATTTCGCGGAATACCCGGCGCTTGTTGTGACTGAGATTGACCACGCAATTCGAAACCACGACATCGGCAAGCTCGTCATCGAGGGGAACGTGTTCGAGATACCCTTTGAGAAACCGGGAGTTATCGTATCCTAACGCCTCCCGTACGTGTTGGTGTGAACGGCGCGCCACATCCAGCATCGCATCGGTCATGTCAATGCCGTACACCCGCCCGCCGGGACCTACGGCCTTGGCGGCCATAAAGCACTCGGCCCCCGCGCCGCAGCCTAAATCCACCACGGTATCTCCGCGCTGCAGTCCGGCATCCGCTACCGGGCTGCCACAACCGTAGGATCGGTTTCTGGAATCGCTGGGTATGAAGTCCATTTCCGGTCCGTCGTACCGAACCGGATTTTGAATAGTCTCGTCCGTGTCCCGGGCTCGTTCAGCATAAAAGGTCCGAATGAGTCGCCGGGCGCTTCCCTGCTCGAGAGAAAGCAGGCAGTTGCAGTGAGTGAAATTGACCTGTTTGTCCGAAGGGCAGTCCGTAGTGATGTCTCCCATGCGGAGTATCAGGCCCGGATGGTCCGGGACAGGGAGATGTTCCGCTTCCTCCTCGATCAACATGACGGCCATCTCACGATAGAGTGGTGCGTAGGGGTCCTTGGTGAGAATCCCGCTTTGTTGGTCATGGTCCCCTGAGGCGGCGCAGTGATCCAGGTCGCCGCCACCCAGAACAAAGCGCCAAGGATCCGAAGCCATTTCCGGAACGTCCATCAGAGACGCCCGACGAATGCGATCCAGAAGCTTGCTCGTGCGCCAGACGGTTTCAATACCCGAGGACGCGTTGCCTGCAAGAAAGGATTTCCGGCCCACCATGGCCGGAGTCGGGTAGACGCTGCCGTCAGGCCCTATGGCCAAGGATTCCCAAGCCGCGTTTCCCAGATCGAATCGGGTGCCGGGATACGAAAACAGTTGCGCCCCCAATGCCTCCAAGTTGTCGATGGACACGCCAAGTTCCCGAGCTTTTTTCGCGGCCTTGCGGAATTCCCCGATGAGCTTTTCCAAATCCAACCGGTCCATTTTCGCTCCTTCCCCCCGCTGGAAATGCCAGAGGAAATGAACCGTGGGGACGCCCAGGTCATGCACGATCTGAACCACGGTGTGCATGTGAGCCGCGTTTTCGGCGTTCACCGCCATCGCCACGCTACAGGGAACCTTCAGGGACACCAGACTCTCAACAGCCGACAGGGTCCGATGGAAAGCCCCTTTCCCGCGGAGAAAATCGTGGCTTGCCCGGGGACCGTCCAGACTGATCTGGAAATGGATGCGATCGTTGTCGAGTCGCTTGATTCGTTCGAGGCGCCTCGGGATGAGCAAGCCGTTGGTAAGCACTGCAATTCGGAGGTTTCGCCTTCGGGTCAGACTATCGAGTACATCAGGGAAATCAGGATATACGAAAGGCTCCCCGCCGGTAAAGCAAACGAGTTTACATCCGATATTGACGGCTTCAGCCACCAGCGCTTCGATTCGCTCCCTGGGCAGGAAAGTCGCCGGTCCCGGTTTGCAGGAAAAAAGACAGTGCCGGCATTGCAGGTTGCAGGCGTCGGTGAGATGGAACCAAACCTCGGAAAGGCCCTCCAACTCCAGATGCGCCCGGCCTTTATAAGACGAGTGCCCGGGAAAGTCCAAAGAGCGCATCAGCGCTTCCATGTCCAAGGCTTTCGATACGGCCGAATCCTGTCCGCGGCCGGATACAGTTCCCATGTTGCCGGGCTGACGCCTCAACAATTCATCGGCGGCCGGACTGGGGACGAACCACATCGGCAGGTCCGGCATCAGATAGATGGGAAAGCGACTCCCCTGAATCCGGACCAGACCGCGGGAATGATCCGAAAGACGGCCCGAGCGTTCCCCTTGCAGCCCTGGCAGGAGTTCGAAGTCCGTTTGAGTGTGCAGCGACTCGTATGGAGACACGATGCCTCCTTCTAAATAGAGATGGAACTTGGAATGTCCGCCGGTGCGGTCTATCGCGTCACGGGAACTATCGACCTGAAACAGAACGTTCTCGCTCGGAAAGGTACGAGATTGGAGCTGACAAAGAAACGGGTTCGACGAACTACGACCCCGCTTCTGACCTGGAACCGACCGCTCCTCTGGTGCTCCGGCCTCGCTTACATTTCATCATCCGCTGAATCGGTGCGAAGGAAACCCTGGGAGGAAGGAAGATAGCCGGGTCGGCCCCGGCCGGCTCGGAACAGGCTTTTACCTTTACATCTCCTTCATGGCGGATCTGCCGTCGGTTTCGCTGGCCTTTCCCGGAAACGTTGCATCAGGAAACAGGTTCTGGGCCTCTTCGAAAAAACGGACCATCAGGTCAAACTGAGTCCGCAGTGTTCCAATCCATGTCCACAGACAGTATTTCCCGTCTTCCGTGATAAAGTATCTTCGTTTGGCTTGGCCCTTGTCCGGAGTCTCCCAGGCCGATCTCAGCATGCCCCTTTTTTCCAAACTTCTCAGGTGGCGGTATAAGCCCGTGGTATTTAAGGAAACACCCATTTTCTCCATGTGGCCTTTTACAATTTTCGCCAACTCGTAGCCGTGGCGCCCATCTTCCCCGTAAAGGGTCAGCAGGATCCAGGGTGCGGTGAACAGGGTCATACTCTGGCCCGAGCAAGGGCAGTCGCGAACCAATGTCAAAGGTGCTTCCTCTTTAAAGGGATTATACAAGGTATATCACGATCAATGTGTTACAGACAATCGAAAGTAAGCCCGATTTCTTCATGAATTCGTTCATCGTGAGATGAAACGTACGGGAAGAATCTCGTATCTTCCGGATTTGGAGCGTTTGCCGTTACGTCGGAGAGGCGGCAATCATGAAGGTTTCCTTGACGAGAATGGCGCTGACCGGGCAGATCTCGACGCACGCAAGACACTGATCGCACGGCGGAGATCCGGAAACAGGATCGTGGGAAAATCGAATCATTGTGCTGAAGCCCCGATTTGCGAAGGCCATCATCGGAACCTCGTGACGGCTCAGGCACACGAATACGCACTTGCCGCAAAGCACGCAACGATCCGGGACATACTCCAAAAAGGGATGCTTTTCCGTCTCCTGGTCCTTTCGTGCAAGCGATTCGAGCCGTTTTGGCTTCAACGGCGTCTTCAGGAACCGGGCTATCTTTTGAAGATCGCATTTCTTGTTGCTCGGGCACGTCCGGCACTCGATGCGGTGAGCGGATAGCAGAAGTCTGAACGCAGACCGCTGAAGCCGTCGAACCCATTCGGTGTCCGTGCGCACCTTCATTCCGTCCCAGACCTTCATCGAGCACGAAGTGGTCGGCTGGGGGATCCCCTCGACTTCCACGAAGCACAACCTGCAGGAGGCGGATGGTTTTTCCATCTCGCCGAGCCAGCAGAGATTGGGTATGTAGATGTCGTTTTCCAGGCAAGTCCGGAGCAGATTCGAGCCTTCCTGAGCCTCGATTTCTCTTCCATCAATAACGAGTTTGACCATAAGCGCTCGTCCGTAAACGATTACCGGTTCCCGTCAGGCGCTCGTTCGCGCGCACGCTCCACAATCGGGGCCAGTTCCGGAGGGGAGACTTTGCGCACCGCGTCGTATTCCGGAGGACACGCCACCATGCACTCGCCGCATTTCACACATTTTTCCTGGTCGACCCCTTTCTTTCGATCAGGGGTCGTGAAGATGGCCTCCACGGGGCAGCAGCCCACACAGGCATCGCATCCCCTGGCGCACCTATCCAGATCGATGTAGAAAGCCGTGAGCGCGCGGCATACTTTTGCGGGGCACCGTTTTTCCCGCACATGTGCTTCATATTCCTCCCGGAAATAACGCAACGAAGTAAGTACCGGGTTGGGCGCCGTTTTCCCGAGGCCGCAAAGCGATCCTTCCTTGATTTCCTCGCTGAGGATGTTCAGCGTGTCCAGATCCTCCTCGATCCCTTCCCCCTTGGTGATGCGATCCAGTATGTTAAGCAAATGGAGCGTGCCGATTCGGCAGAAGGTGCATTTGCCGCAGGATTCTTTCTGCGTAAAATCGATAAAATATCTCGCCACGTCCACCATGCAGCTATCTTCGTTCATGACCACCATTCCACCCGAGCCCATCATGGCGCCGGCCAGGGTGAGGGAGTCGAAATCCACCGGCGTGTCCAGGAAATGGGACGGGAGGCACCCGCCGGAAGGCCCCCCGATCTGAACGGCCTTAAATGCTTTCTTGTCCGGGATCCCTCCGCACACATCGAATATGAGGGACCTCAGCGTGGTCCCCATGGGGATTTCAACGAGACCCGGGTGCACCACGTCTCCTACCACGGAAAAAACAGCGGTTCCGGTGCTGCTCGATGTGCCGATCCCCTTAAACCATTCACTACCCCGGTTGATGATCAGCGGCACGGTGGACAAGGTCTTGACGTTATTCACTTCCGTGGGTTTACCCCAAAGCCCTTTTTCAACGGGGTAAGGGGGTCTCACCTGAGGCATGCCTCTTAGCCCTTGTATGGACTGGATAAGAGCGGTTTCTTCTCCACAGACGAAGGCTCCGGACCCTTCGAATACGGACACCTCGACATCATACTTCGAGCCGAGGATGTCTTTGCCCGCCAGTCCGGCTTCCCGTGCCTGGCGAATGGCGTTTCGAACGACTTTGACGGCGAGGGGATACTCGGCCCTGATGTAGATAATGGCCTCCTGCGCGCCCACGGCATAGGCGCAAATGATAAGGCCTTCGATCAATTGGTGGGGATTGCTTTCCAGGATGGTCCGGTCCATGTACGCGCCGGGATCGCCTTCGTCCGCGTTGCAGATAACGTATCGTTCCTTTTCCGGAGATTTCCGGGCCAGTTGCCATTTCTTTCCCGTGGGAAAGCCGGCTCCTCCCCGGCCCCGCAGTCCGGCTTCGGTCACCTGCCCGATGACGGCTTCAGGATCTGAAGCCAGCGCTTTGGCCAGGGCCGCATACCCGCCCGTTCGGATGTATTGATAGATGTCGTTGGGGTCGATTTGCCCGCATTTCTCCATGACCACTTTCTTCTCGAGACTGAACCTCGGAAAATCGTCGACCGTGGGAAACAGATCGTTTATTTCCTTTGCGCCGTACAAAAATTCCTGGAGCGGGTCTCCCTCTTCCAGGAACGCTTTCACCAGCACCCGCGCCCGGCCCGCCGAAACGTTATAATAGCATAGAGGCGGATACTCGGGAGTATGTACGACCACGAGCGGCTCGGCGTAGCAGTGTCCAAGGCAGCCCACCGGTACAATGCGCGCCTCGATGCCCCGATCCGCCAACGCCTCCTCGAACGCTTTCTTGGTCTCCGCGGCGCCGGCCGCCAGCCCGCAAGTGGCCATGCCGATGTAGATATAGGGCACACCGTCCTCGAGTGCGCCTCCCGAGCGTGCGGACGCCTCTTCCACAAGGCGTGCAAAACGCTCTTTCACTATTGCACCGTTACTCGGGCTCACTGGATCTTTTTTCCCTCTCTTTCCGTTCCTTTTCGATATCGATCTGCAAGATCAGTCCCTCGACCTTGCTGGGTTGCATCTTTCCATGCACGTATTCGTTTACCAGCGCCACGGGAGCCAAGGCGCAACATCCCACGCAGGCCACCCGTTCTATGCTGAATTCGCGGTCCGCCGTGGTTTCACCCTCCTTGATTCCGAGTTTCCGTTCGAAATTCTCGAGAATGATGTCTCCGGCCCGGACGTGGCAGGCCGTTCCAAGGCAGACTTTGATCTGATGTTTTCCCGGAGGGTGAAAACGGAACTGGTTGTAAAACGAGGCCACTCCAAATACTTCCACGTAGGAAATGCTCAGGTGTTCCGCCACCTTCTTCATGGCGCCGGAGGAGAGGTACGAATGCCTGTGCTGAATCGCCTGGAGGATGGGCAGAAGGTTGCCCCGCCGTGTATCGTACGTGGCCAGCAGTGCGGCTACATCTTCCAACAGGGCCGCTTCTTCAGCAGCCGACCGTTCCTCTGCCGTTGGTTTGTTCGCGCTTTCGTGCATCCTTGATCCTTCCGCCTGCTTCACTAACAATTCGTCAGACATCATATATGAAAATCCAATCGGGTCAAGGGGAAGTCGCCAAACGGACTTCTCTTTCCTATTCGGAACCAACCGGTCCGGCCGTAAGCGATGGACACCCTCCATAAAAGGAGCTATTCTAATAAGGAGTCATGCCGTCGAGCATCCACGCAGATGTGGACGGGGCGGGAATCCTTATGTACATCGCGTCCGAAGATGATCCCGTAGTTTGCGCCTTTTCTGTTTTTGTAGTCGTCGCTACGGACGGATCGTGAGGCCTATTCTAAATTAGAAAAGACATGATCACAGCAGCGGGCCGTGCTTTCATAGGCCTGCGGTTTTGCGGAGAACCTAAGATCCAAATTCAGGAGGCCAACAATGGTGGACATCAGCAAAGAGATTTTTGAAACCGTGAACAAACCCGGTCGGGTAGGAGTTCTCGGAACCGCGGATAAACAGGGTCAGCCGAACGTGGCGTATTTTGGGAGCCTGCGATTGATGGAAGACGGCACGGTCGTGCTCGGCCTGGGCAAGAACCGAAGCCTGGCGAACCTCGAAGGCAACCCTTTGGCTGTGCTGTTCTGCGTGGCGGAAAGCCCGGTGGGATTCAAGACCCCCGGTTGTCGCCTCTACCTCAAGGTTCGGGAAATTCAGAAGAAAGGCGCGTTGTACGACAACATCAAAGCGGCCATCGCACAGCACGCAGGGGCCCAGGCAGCGGCCATGATCGTGGCCGCGGTGGCTTTTGACGTCACGGAGGTCCGGCCGCTGATGGTCTGGCCGGGGTAGTTTCTTATATCCGTACCGAGGGAAACTTTGAAAAGTTTCCCTCAGGCTCCCTTCAAACTTTGTAAGCGTGCCGCACCGCCTTTGGCGGAGCGGCTGAATCGTTGGAAGCATAGGCATCAAAAGAAGAGGAACCCCATGAGCGTGCAATTTCTGCAAAGGAATTTCTTCCAGCGGATACTGGGCCTTCCCGTCACGAGAAAGCCGCAGGATCCGGCGGGCTGGAGCTTCTCGGCCAACACCTTGACGGTCGACTTGGCCAAAACGCCGGAACTGACACGACCGGGAGGCGCGGTTCGATTCGAAGGCAAGGATCTGCCCGAGAGGGTGTTGGTAATCCTGGGACAGGATAACACGTACCGGGCGTTCCGGAATCGCTGCACCCACATGGGACATCGTCGGCTGGACCCGGTACCGGGAACGGACACGGTGCAATGCTGCAGCGTGGGCAAATCGACCTACAGCCTCGAGGGGAAAAACATGTTCGGTCCGGCGCCCCTTCCGATCACCACGTATCCGGTGGAGATCGACGGAGAGACGTTGAGGGTTATCGTGAAGGGGTGAAGAGGGATCGTTTCAAGCAAAGGAACGAACCGGGGTCGTAGTAGTCGTATGTCGGGTTAGCGAGCAAAGCGAGCGTAACCACATCCCTGGGAGCGCCGAGCCCCAGCTCGGCCCAGTTGTCGGGTTAGCGAGCAAAGCGGGCGTAACCCAACATGTCCAATATCGCAATGAATAGCCCGGGCACATCCGATACCAGCGCAAAGCAAATAGGCGGGGTGAAGCGTGATGCGGTTGCCTATGTGCCTTGAATTGTTGGGTTTCGCGTTGCTCAACCCAACCTACGAAACAGATGCCGCCGCCTGTCACAGCTCCTCGCCACCCGGGCAGGTAATCCGGATGGTTTAAACGGTTTAAATATACAAGATTGGGTCAGCGAGTGGAGCGAGCGTAACCCACCATATGCAGCCTTTGCTTCATAGGCGAATATCCATGGAACATCCGGCAAAAGCTTCTATCATTTCGTGCGGGATCCTGAAAAGGGAAATTCAAACTCTCGTTGAACGAGGCGAGCTCGATGCGGACGTAACTTTCCTGAGCGAACGCCTGCACAGCAGCTATGAACGGCTGGATCTTGCTTTGAATGCGGCGATTCGGAAACTTCGAGACGCGGGTATCCACGAAATTGTCCTCGTTTACGGGGATCTGTGCTTGGGTTTTCATGGTGAAATGGAAAGCCTGCTAAAGAAGCATGACGTCGTCAAGGTCGAAGCGCTCAACTGCATCGATTGTCTGCTGGGCGGTAGGGGCAAGCTGCTCGAGATCGACCCCGATCATGAATATTTCTTTTTGAACCCCGCCTTCATTGCTTTCTCCGAGGGGATACAGTGCGCATCCAAAGAACAGACCCGTGACATGTTCGCTAAGCTCAAGGGTATGATCCTTCTGGACGCATTGGGTGATTTGGACGAGTACAAGACAGAAATCGAAGCAATGATCGATCGCACGGGCCTGCAGGTTCTCGAGAGAAGAAACGTCGGCCTTGAAGGTCTCAAACGCGTTCTATGCGAGGCGCTCCAACGGAGATGAACACGGCGAAAGCCCTCCGACTTCAGATAGGTATGGCCTTACCAGCCCGTTGAAAAAGCCGGGTTGTTACAGGCCGTTGAAAAACGATGAGATGCAAGGCGCGCAAATCCCTAGGAATGAGGCGCACATAGAGTACGTCGCAGTGACGAGGGATGCAGCGTCACGCCGTTGGCGTGACCGCACATCGCATTTTTCAACAGCCTGTAACAGGCAACCCCACTCGGCTGGTTTCATCTGACTTCCGCGGTTCTTCTTGCTTCCTATACAGGTCGCTTCATTCACGCTCCCGCCCACACAGGCGGCCGGCGTCCCGCCCAGGGCCGGGCTTCCTCGAGTTGGGCGGCGAGGCGGAACAGGGTCGCCTCGTCTCCGAACCGGCCGATGAACTGGGTCCCTATGGGCAAACCCTCTTCGTTCCAGTACAGAGGCACGGACATGGCCGGCTGTCCGGTGATATTGCAGATGGGGGTGAAGGGTATGAACGTCCCGCAGCGGAAAAGACCTTGAAGGGGCTCATCCGGGGGCGAGTCGAAGCTACCGAGGGGAAGGGGAGGCTCCCCCAAAGTAGGCGTGAGCCACACATCGAAGTCGTCAAAGAATCGAGCGAGTCCGCGCCTTACTTGGTTTAGCGAGTCCTGAGCCAGCAGGTAGGACCACGCGGTTTGCTTGCATCCGGTCTCGTAAAGGGCCCAGGTAAGCGGTTCGAATGCTTCCTGCTTCAAGGTTCGGCCGGTCAGCTGAGCCATGCCTTCCATGGTGGCCGCACACCCGGCGGACGACACGATCAGCATCGGACGTCCCATGAGTTTTGGGTTGAGCGCCGGAGCCTTCTCGACAACGTCATGACCCAGCTCTTCGCACAGCCTGGCCGCGTCCTCCACCGCGGCGACACAATCGGGATGGGCCTGAATACCTTTGGCCGTGGTGGAGCAGAAAGCGATGCGCAATCGCCCCGGATCGGCGCCCACTTCCATGCTGAAAGGTCGGGCCGGTTGGGGGGCGCAGTAGGGATCGCCCGGGTGCGGGCCCGACGTGGCGTCCAGGATGGCGGCGCTGTCTCTTACCGATCGGGTGAGGGCGTGTTCCACCACCAGCCCGCTCATGATATCTCCAAAATCCGGTCCCAGCGGGTTTCTCGCCCTGGTGGGTTTGAGGCCGAAAAGACCGCAGCAGGAGGCCGGAATTCGAATGGATCCTCCCCCGTCGTTCCCGTGGGCCGCGGGGACCATGCCGGAAGCCACGGCCGCCGCCGATCCTCCGCTCGATCCGCCGGGCGTCCTGCTCGGATCCCAGGGATTCCGGGCAGGTCCGAACAACCGGGGTTCCGTGGTGGGCAGTTGCCCTAGTTCCGGAACGTTCGTCTTGCCCAGAAGGATGAACCCGGCCCGCTTCAATCGCCGTACCAGTTCGCTGTCGTGATCCGGCACAAAGTCGCGCATGAAGGAGCAGCCTGAAACCATGGGCACGCCTTCCCACGACGCCAGCAGATCCTTAAGCAGGTAGGGAACGCCGGCAAAGGGAGCGTCGGGCAGGACATCCCGCGCCTGGGCGCGGGCCTGGTCGTAAGCTTTGGCAATCACTGCATTGAGCTTGGGATTGAGTCGCTCGATCCGCTCTATGGCCGCGTCCACCAGTTCCAGGGCCGTAATCTCTTTTCGACGTATGCGTTCCGCCTGAGCCGTGGCGTCCAATGAAGCCAGTTCGTCCGATTTCGTCACTGTTATGCTCCTTATTCGATATTCGATTGGATTTCGTTCCTCAATTCAATCTGAGCTTCTGATGTGAACTACGGCAAACGCAGCATGGTACTGCGCTCCGTGAATACCCTCTCCCTTCCCTCTCCCACAGGGAGAGGGTTTTCACGGCTCCGGCATACGAGTCCAGTGTTCCTTCCTGCCGGACCCGAATCACGGTCAATGGAGGCCTTTCAACGACTCCGTTTGCAGCAGAGAAGGGTTGTCGGTCTACCTAAGCGCCTGATTTCAAACGCCCTCTCCCTTTGGGAGAGGGGCAGGGTGAGGGCATGCAGCCGAAAGTGTTGGGTTTCGCTGCGCTCAACCCAACCTTGTATATTATATTTAAACCATCCGGATTAGCTACCCGGGTGGGGAGGCTTGTGAGACTGTACTCAACCTTCTGCCTTTGAGTACGTGGCGTAGATAAGCCGCAAGCCTCCATTTCTGTATCTGTTTGAGTCCGGACGGTATCTTTAGGCCCTCTTGATGACAGAGTGAGCCTGCATGCACAAGGTTGTGACGATACAGAATTTT
>JACQYL010000079.1 GCA_016208165.1 Deltaproteobacteria bacterium | reverse complement strand
TGTGGGCGTCGATCGTTTCGGCCAACCTGCTCACGCTCGCCAGGCCAAGCACTGCGGAATAACCCGCGGGAGAAACATGGTTACTGCTCGTGCATTGAGCATCCCAGGATACGTGTGTCATCATAGCCGCCTGTATTGACGAATGAAGCCGGAAAGCATCGGCACACCCAATAGATCATTCTATGGGGCCGGCAACCACCGATCCCGACCCCAACTATAAGTCCGAAATCGGGTCTTTATGGACAGACACTAGCCTAAGATTCCATCCTTGGTGTCATAGTAGTACATGTGAAATATCCCCTTGTCATCGATTTCGTCTGGAGTATCCCATATCCACATACTTCCTCCCAATTTGAATCTTAGACCCGGGGTATCGCTGCTATAATCACCCACCATATACGGCTCGGTCATGACCCGCCAGCCGCCATTCCACTCGCTGGCCGTTACTCTTCGAAAGGCGCCTTGTCTAAAAAGCCCATATTCGTATTTGTCGGTCTCTTTTGTTACTATTTTGATATCGCTGCCGCATTCTTGCCACGGATCTCCTTGTTCCACATCCTTCTTTAGTTGCGCGACATCGTTTGAAAGATTTTCCAGGGAGGTTAGCAGCTCTCCCAATTTCTTTGCGTTGAGGGCTATCTCGCTTATTATCTCGATGTTTTTGGCTGCCTCGTCCTTCATTTTGACGATCTCCGCGGTTACGGCTTTTGCAGTGCTGCTTTCCAGTGCGTTGATAGCTGCTGCGTAGCTAACCAGGCCGGAAACCACCATAAAGGTGAACGCACCTCCGAGAAAATACCACCACTTTCCTTTCTTGATAAGAAGATAATCCTTTTCCAACTTCTGTACTAACTCGTTTACGTCCATGATGACCTCCTTTTCACTTCTAATCGACAAGAATCATGACAAGGCCGTCAGACGCAGTCGCTGAACATAGAATAGTCCAAGATTGTTGTATGAGCGTGATGGAACGTCACTTCATTGTGGATAATAGGGGGTTGATTTTGTGCGCTTCCAGTCTTCAACAGGCAATGCATGATCCGATGCAATCTGTCTGCCACTGCCGACAGCCCGTCTCACACCGCCGATCGGTTTAGCTCAAGTTTCTTCGCCGCCGCCTCACTGGGGGATCAAGGCCCGGCCAAGACAAGGCGTTGCAGCCTCAAGCCGCCGTTCCGCCAGGCGATCAACAAACCGGTCTTGTCGGTATCGTCACGGAAGGTGCTGCCCCGTTCGAGATCCCTCGGCAGGCGATGCGATGCAACGCCCCCGGCGCATCGATGTGTGCTTCTCGTGGCATGAGGTTCACATATTCTGCATGATGAAACCAAGAAACGCGCAAATTCAACACTGTACCCCTTTTTCCGCATAGCTAATTAACTGCCCGAATGATGAAATTAAGTGCCACATTTATTGGGCGCGTCTCCGAGTCCCAGTTCTCGGCAGTGTGTTTGTGCGCGCCGTCCCTCTCAGTTGTCTGCTCCCCGTTAATATACCCCCGGTTGCCTCCAACGCCTTGCCAATTGATGTCCCTATCTCCTCCGTCCTTGAAGAATCGACCAGAAAGTCTATGACTGTGCATAGATTCTTCTGCATCGCTTTGACTTATTTCGAAAGCTCTATTCTTGGGTTTCCCGGTTGAGCAAACCTCTGGATCACCGACTATCCGGGATGATCCTTCTTTATCCACCTTGCCTTGCGGGTCCAGCCCTCTGAGAAAGTATCCTTGCAGGTCCGGTAGCATTACCTTGCCATCAGGGGAACGAAGTTTCGGATTCGTATTCGTCAAGTGTCCTTTCAGCTCTTGGTATTGCTCCGGGACCTCGGCACCATTACAAAGCAGATATCCTGGAGGTGAGACGGTTCCATAGTAGGGAAGAACAGTTCCTATCGGTATACTGCTTTTCCCGTCACCTATCGTCGCCACGAATCGGATTTTTGGCCAGAGTTCGAGTGTGTCCCCACCAATTGCTATGCGATACACAGAAACTCCCCCACATAGTGCTATAAGCAATAGCACGATGGCAATCGTCCATCCGATTAAGTCTTTCGGCAAATAAGCCTTTATTCTTTCATAAATCTCTTTTACCATATGGGCGTTCCTCCTTTTCTCCCACCTACGAAAGTGGACTCAATATGAAGACCACTTTCCCATTTCGAACATCCTCCCTTATTTGGCCTCTCCGTGACGATAAAACCAATAACCAAGGACGACGGGCACAAATGAAAGGCCAAGCAGCAGGAGGAACCACCACTGGTTAAGCCAACGATTAAGTATAAATCCTGTGATACCTGAAGAAAATAAAACCAGCGTTAACGCGCCAAGAAGCGATAGGGTTATCCTTCTCTCCTTCCTCATCATTCGTATCAAGCGATGCATGAGGAGCACGGGAAAGCGAAGAACCAGTTTGACCTTCTTATGACTAAAGAAATTCCATCTATTCCTCGGCCCTCCCAAAGCACCCTCTAGCATCCCCCAGAGAACAACATACGCCTGAGTGATGTACTGACCGAGAATCTTCATAGGTACCTGACCGTTTTCCCCAAAAACAGTTTGGGAGCCCATGGCCATATCCCTCAAACACTCACCTCGATCCGCCTTCCGCTTTTCTTTCATGGACTCTGCAGCAAGTTTTTTCGCCTTGTCCGACACGAGTACCGGATTCGCAGCCTCGGCCAGCGTGCCGTCCGCTCCGCACGTGCCCCAACTTATCTCTTGAAAGTATATGTCTTCGTACAAACCCTTCAGGTCCTGATTCACCGCCTCGTGCTGTCCGCACAAAATCAGCTTCTCTCCAAACTGTTTAAATGCAGCTTTCTGTGACGTTTCAGTGCCTTTGTTCAGCTCTGTCAGAAAAGATGTCCATGCATCATCCAGTTGCTGACGGACGGTTTGGGGGCAGTCTTGAAGGATGGTATCAAGATATGCTGGAGTCATTAGTTTGGCTAACCCTTGGCCTTGTGATGAAATCCTTTTGAAAGCTTCGTCGTCCAGGAGCGAGCAGATTATCTGACATATCCCGTCCACTCTTCCCCACAGGAGGTCGTTGGATCGCCAATCGCGGCGGAAGAAGGCAGCAAAATGAGCGAGATCGTCACCGGTTACTTTCTTTTCCGGAGCAAGGGCCGATAGTCCCGTTTTTGCGTCACTCGGACTGATTCGCACCAATTTGATTTCGTCCAATTCATGGATACCACAGGTGAACTCAAGAGGGAAAAAGACCCGGTCGAGGGCCTCGAATTGTTCAAAACAGCTGTTACTGCCACACCATTCGGAAACCACTCTTTTCAGTACCTGTTCAATAACCTGGAGTATCGTAGACGTTGCCTCCGCTGCCTCGGCCGGCATGTTCGTTTCGGCTGAGTCCTCTCTCCGAGCAGCCTCCGCCGCTTCGGAGAGCGCTCTGCTGGAAATTGGACCAGTTTCCCTATTACCTAAATCCTGCACCGACAAGGGGGGAACCTTCCAGAGTTCCTCGCACAGAGACTTCCATGCAGGTCTATCCGAAGAAAGGAATCGTTGAAAACGTTTCAAAACATCCAGAGCATCTGCTTTCCCTGACCGAACCAGCACCGGCAAGATGTTGTCGCGGAGACTAAAGAGCAGATCACGACCAAGTTTGAGAAGCTTTACGATACGACTTGTCGCCTTCAGAGCTATCTTGGTCTTCTCCGGGTCTCCACCCCCTTTTTGAAAGGCGTCATACATTTTGTAAAGGAAATGAAACGCGCGCCGAAGGTGGAAGTCGATGTCGCAGCCTGCAATCTGTTCCTCCCCCCGGGGAGTTCCTCTGATACTGATAAGTTGATTTCTAAAGTCTTCGCAGAGATCCCGCGCTGACGGCGCTATGTGATCGCCAGCGGAGGGCACGGCGTCTATTTCGAGAAGCAGCGAACGCACAATGCTTTCGATGCGCGTTTCCCAATAAGCCTGTTCCTG
This sequence comes from Deltaproteobacteria bacterium, assembly GCA_016208165.1. Taxonomy (NCBI): domain Bacteria; kingdom Pseudomonadati; phylum Myxococcota; class Myxococcia; species Deltaproteobacteria bacterium. The sequence goes on along the minus strand of JACQYL010000079.1, from coordinate 35,756 downwards.
TACTGGCGCCTCAATCAGATCTTGGGATTTCCCAAGCCGGCCCGCGATCTTCGCTTTAAGTCCTTTCAGCCAGCCTATGCGCGCGTTGTGTTCTCGCAATCGATCAAGGTCTTCGAAGATACTCTGATGAGAGGGAATAGTGGTGAGGGATGCCAGCGCCGTGCCGACCGGGTTGCCCAGTTTCCCCTCTTCTTGCTTTGTGAGCTGAGTAAAGTGCTCCGGGTCCGGCTCGACATAGAAAAGCCTCCGATCCACAATGCCGTACGGCACCCTGTAGAATATGGCCCGAACCACCGGCCCGAAGGGTTTATTGTTCAAAACGCCGCCGTCCACATAGACGTGCTGAAGATTCCGGAGGTCTTTGAGCCCGCCACACCATTCGAGAGCCTTTTGGACCTCCTCCCTGTGATCCGCCTGGATTTGATCTAGACGGAATGGAGGAAAGGCGACAGGAAAGGTCGAGGTTATTCGCGCAATAGAGGCGAGTATGGTAGCCTGTTTCTCCATCAGTCTTTTGTCTTTCTTGGAGCAAGGCGCGCCGTCTGCTTTCAGGTCTGCCCCTTCTTCAGGATTCAGGCCGATACGTCTCCTTCCCGGGCGGTACTTGAGCTGAAACACCACGCGATGGCTCTTATCTTCGATCTCTTGACCCAGCGTATCCCACCACGTATTGATGTGTCCCGCCAAGTCCGTACCCGTGATGAAAACGTCCATCTCCCCGCTGCTTACCTCCGATGCTTGTCCGTCTTCCAGGAGTTCTTTGAACGCTTCTTCAAGCCGCTCCTGATAATAGTGTTCCCCATCGAGAAGCGACTCGGCGTTTTGGGCTTTGGAGACCGGCCTCATCAGTACGCCCAGATCTCCATGTTCCCGCCACAATTTGGCTGTTTTACCAAATTCGCTCCCGGCCTCAAGTGCAGCGGCCAGCAACAAGCCGTTGATTCCGCCTGCAGAACTCCCGGCTATGACATCCACAACGGCTCTGGCATCGAGGAGCTTGAGTATCAGCTTGAAGATCCCTCTTCCTTTCACCAGGTCGAAGAAGGCTCGTGTGACCCCGTTTTCATACACAGCCAGTGATACTCCACCGTAAAGAACCAGTGCGATCCGGACCTCACGGCTCGCGTCTTCATCCGTAACCGACTCGTTCCCTTTGACCTCCTCTTCCACGGATCTTCCCCCCTATTTGCAGAAATCGATTACACTCGCCCTAACGCTGGTTCGCGGATTTCTCTAGCGGCCGCGGTTATCGCCCCCAATCTTCCTGGGGTGCTCTCTGAGATGTTGGAAAGAGTATTCGATCACTGCTCCGCCGTACCATTTTGTATTATGCCGTCCAATTTGTGGGAAGGTTCAGCGTTCTATATAGGTCGGCGAACATGTTCAAGGCATTCCCGCGATGCTGCTTAACCGCTTCCTGAAACTTGAACCAGTGGGAAGATGCAAAGTCTTCCTTGGCCCAAAAGCGGTCAAAAATATCATCTTCATATTCCAACTCATGTATGGCTTCAGCCCACCATCTCTTCTTGTCATAGTTCGGAATGCCGGGACAGATATCGAGGTAAGCGTTCTTGCGGCCTTGAGCCGGTTCAACTCCCGTCGGATAGGGTGACGGTGGTTCATCCTCAAACGTTTCACGTTTCGTAGCGGCGGACAGCAATTGTTTCAATGTCTTCCACTCATCGTCCAATCTGTCTTCGGGCATCTTGTTGTGTTCGCCATACGCTTTGAAGATGCACTCCGCCGCCTCCATAAATCGCTCATTATTGTCAATCCGCGAATGGCGAAGCCGGGGATCCGCCCATTGCAGCCCCACCGTATCCGGATCGTGAAGAAAATCAGCATGACAGATATTGGGTATAATCGATCCGGAAACGCCGGGTTTCCTGTTAAACGGATGTTTCAGACCAACAAAACTCTGGTGGGACCATGTGTCGGCATACGCGTGCGTTGCAACGCCCATGAGATAGGGGTTTTCTGAAGCCATGGCCAAACGTAGAAGTTTTTGTGCGTTTCGACTGTTAGGCGCGGTGTTAAAGGAATGAGCATACGGTTCCATGACGCGTTCTTCCGGTACTTCGTCGGGAAAAGCAGGTATGAAATGAAAGAGCGGGTAGATGGTCTGCCGCTTTTGAGATGGTTTGCTTATGTCCATGGTCTGTGAAACCTCGGAGATATAGTGACCTCCATCTTTATAGTTCACATAGTAGTGTCTTGTGTTGTCATCCACGTACTGATTGGAATACGCCATAATTTCGGCGTCAGCGTCATTAAAGCCGGCCCTTTGAGCCAACATAAACGATATGTAATAGTGGAATTCAATATCCATTGAAGGCTCGTTCTTTGTGAAATCCGTCGCAATTTAGACAGACATTCATTGTTGGCACTGGCTGCAGGGTTTTTAAAGATCCCAAGGCCTAAAGGGAGGATGATGCCTTGGCAGCCTCGGATCCGTCCTCAAACAAGATATCTTAGGCGCCACACCCCCTCAGGCATGACATCCCACCAACAAAAAAACCGCCTTCCCCCTTTTCCAGGCAACCCGGCTGTCTCGATGAGACCCGTGGTTTTCCGTCTCTTGATCGCTCGGGATTTGGCTTTATCTGGATTAAAATCGTGTCAAAGCCTATTTCGTTGAGATAAATACTATCATACCTGATCTAATTGCGCAATAACGTCTATTGGTCATACTAATAGCGTAAAATCGTCATATACTTTTGATTGGGTAAGCGGGAAGTCGTCATTGTTTCTAAGTGAACGGAACGGGGAATGCGAAGAGGAGGTCTGGGGGGATGGTGTTCTTTCGGGGTTTCGGGCAAGGATGATCAAGGGAAGGTAGCAGTATGGTGAGCGATGAGCATCCCGTAGGGGCCAGGGAGAAACGAGACCTGCCCATGTCACCCCATCAAGTTGTGTGATTTGATCCGCAGGGTAGGGCCTCTTGCTGCTGCACAGCACGGACAACGAGTTGTCCGCGCCACCCGGCGAGGTGCCCCCGCAAGTCCGTTTCTATTTGAACAGTATGGGGGCGCGGGGCGCAGAGGAAATCATGATATCGTGCGCGGTGCGACACCCCCGAGGGACCGGCTCTAAATTACAGGAGAGGTTTACGGATGTTCCGAACGAGGTTGCAGCTTAGCTCGGCGGGATAGGACCTCTTGTTGCTTCGCAACGTGGACAAGCGAGTTGTCCACGCCACCCTGAAAAGGTGGCCCTGGGGGCCGGTTCTACTTGAATATAACCGGAAATGCCCGATGCAGTGAAACCGAGCACCCTTCAAGGGTCCGGCCATATCGCGGATGCGCTATCTGCACTAGGGTCATCCTGCAGGCCGTCGTCGGCCGGCGGGATGACCCTCACTCAAAATGTTTTGGGAAGGATTAGTCCCGCTGCGGCGGGATTTTTCAAAAGGGTTTCCCGAACATCTCCCAACAGTCCGTTGAAAAACCCTGGTTGTTGCAGGTTGATAAAAAACGATGAGATGCAAGGCGCGCAAGTCCAGAGGAATGAGGCGTACGTAGAGTACGTCGCAGTGACGAAGGATGAAGCGCAACGCCGCAGATCGCGTTTTTCAGCAGCCTGCTGAAATCTACATCTTTCCTGCTAAAACCCGCCCGATGATCATGCGTTGCACTTCCGAGGTGCCTTCCACGATCTGGAGGAATTTCGAAGAGCGGTAATAGCGGGACACGGGGTATTCGTCCATGCAGCCGTAGCCGCCGTGGATCTGAACAGCGTCGCTGGCCGCTTTTTCGGCCATTTCGGAAGCGTAGAGCTTGGCCGCCGCGGCCTCGAATATGTATTTCCTTTTATGATCCTTGAGCCAGGCCGCTTTGAGCATGAGGTTGCGGGCGAGTTCGATGGACACGGCCATGTCGGCGAGTTTGAACGACACGGCCTGGTGCTCGAAAATGGGTTTGCCGAACTGGGTGCGTTCCTGGGCGTATTTCAAGGACGCGTCCAGGCACGCTTGAGCCAGACCTATGGACATGGCGGCCAGGCTGACGCGGCCGGTCTGGAGGGCCGCCAGGTGCTGAGCGAATCCCCGTTCGGGATCGCCCAAGAGATTGGCGGCCGGGATGCGGCAGTGGTCCAAAATGATCTCGTGGGTGGCGGACGCGTGCCAGGCCATTTTCTCGTACCGTTTACCCAAGCTGAATCCGGGCGCGGTTTTGGGCACGATGAACGTGGATATGGCGGGGGAACCGTTTTTCTGGACCCCGGTGCGAGCCGCCACGATCACCATGGATGAAGTATCCATGCCGATGTTGGTGATGAACTGCTTGGCGCCGTCCAGGACCCATTCGTCTCCGTCTTTTCGGGCCGTGGTGCGAAGGGAGGCCGCGTCCGAGCCCGTGTCCGCTTCCGTCAGGCCGAAGGCGCCGATTTGAGTTCCCCGGGCGATGGGAACGAGCCACTCCTGCTGCTGTTCCTCGGTTCCGAAGGCAAACAGTTCCTCGCCCACCACGCTGGTGGTCACCTCGAGGCACGCCGCGACCGTGATGTCGCCCCGGGCGATCTCCTCGATGCACAGGTGCATGCCGACCCAGTCGCCTCCGCTGCCGCCGCAGGTTTCCGGAAACGGGATGCCCATCATCCCCAGTTCGGCCATCCGCGCGTAGATGTCGTAGGGGTATGCTCCCGTGCGCTCCATCTCTTCGGCCCGGGGCGCGATCACTTCGTCCGCGAAATCCCGGGACATCTCCCGGATCATGCGATGCTCTTCAGTCAGGTCGAAATCCATTATCCAGTCCGCTTTCGTGATCGTCTTATCAACGGGGGGAAACTTTTTCCAACGTTTCCCCCCGATCCCCCCTTCAAAACCCTTCAAGCAGGCGCCACCCTTCGACCGGTTCGACGGGCTCACGGCTTTCAGCAAGCTCACGGCAGGCTCCTGCGGGAGGCGCTCACAGCATGATGACCGTGCGAGGGGAAACCGCGTATTGCAGCGGGTCATCCCGCAGGCCGGCACCGGCCTGCGGGATGACCCGAATTTAGAAGTCTTGGGAGGGGGTCGGGGAACCCTTCTTCAGAAGGGTTCCCCAAATACCCTCTCAAAGGATATATTTATACCAGCAAACGATCCCTGTGGCTACTTTTCGTCTTCGTAGAATTTAGCCACATTGGGCGCGTGCTTCATGGCCACGGCCTGAACTTTTCCCAGGGTCTGCTGCACGAACTGGAGTTCCGCTTCGGACAGGGGCGCCCACTTGATGAACTCCTGGTTTTCCCACCAGTTGTCCTTCGTCTTGATGGGCGGACGCGTACTGCCCGGGAAAGCCATCCAGTTGGTGGGAGACGTTCGGATCAGACACTCGCGATGCCGCTCGTGAGGAAAGGCCTTCATGTTCTGGGAACGGCTGTAGTATTTCAATTCGCCCGGAGGGCCGATGGGAATGCCGATGACGGCGCTCGATCCGGGAAGGAAACCCGTGGCCGCCGCCGCGGCGCCGCAGGTGCCCATGGCCCGGTTGTCGAGGCGGTACTGATTCAGGGCCGCGCACGCGAAATCGCAGGCCGCGGCAAAATCCATGACTTTCCACGCGCACGAGGGACCGCTCCACAGCAGGCCTGGACTCTTGTGTTCCTTGGTGTACCGGTTGAACTCGGCGCAGCTTTCGAATCCGCAGGCTCCGCAATCCCAACCCATTTCGGAAACGGTCAGGTCCGCACCCAGAAGGAGCACGGCGATGCCCTCTCCACTGTCCACGAAATGCTTGATGGTCTCGTAATCGAAGGACATGACCGGAGAAATGGGCGCCACCTCGCCATAGAACTCGATAATGGGCCGCAAGTCTTCTCCCGTGACGATTTCCGTTTTGAGGGTCAGCCTGGCCGTGAGTTGAGGCGCGCGATAGGCCGCGACCGTCGCCAGTTTGGCCGCCTGGAGTAATCCCTCCCGGGCCGCTTCTATTCCACGAATTCTGGCCATGCTATTCCTCCTTCTTCTTCGGGTATTGGGTCCGATAGTCGAAATTGATGCCCGACGCGGTCTGCCGGTTGCACACGAAATTCTTCCGGGTGTTGTCGATCATCTTATCCATGTTCACCAGGTGGTAATCGATATTGATGTCCTGATACGGGTTCTTGGACAGGGTCGCCATGGGCATGCCCACGACAATGGCCGAATTGGGACAGTATCCGAGTTTCATGCCGGCCAGGCCGACGCTCATGAAGGGGCGGGCGTCCACCAGAAGCGTTTGAGCCATCCACGCCGCGGAAGCCCACGCGTATCCCAGGTCGTCGACCCGGGCCCCGCACAACGGGCCCTGGATGGGCGTTTCGCTGCGGCGATCCGTTATGTCGATGAGTCCGTCCTTGGTTTTGCGCCGGGTATAGAGAAACGAGCAGCCCTGGGCTCCGCCGCACAGACCGCAATTGGCGTCCAGAGGCGTTTCGTGGGCGCGGTAGTTCCCCAGGAACAGGATCACGTCCGACTCGCGCACCATGACGGCTTCGTTGAGAAAACGCTGTTTCCAGCGTTCGTTGGTGTAGGCCAGTTCTTCCATCTTACGCGCCACCTTCTCGAGCTCCTCCTGACCGTACACCAGATGTGCCTCGACCTGCGGCACGCCGCCGGCCACGGGAGCCGTCAGCGCCGCGTTCATGCACAACTTGGCCGCCAATATCGTGGCTTCACGACGCCGCAAGTCCTGAGCGGAGTGTCGCGGCCAGTCGTTGACATACTCCTCGCCTCGCAACTGATCGTACTTCTCCATAGTACCCTCCTTTGGTTGTTGGGTTAGCGAGCGCAGCGAGCGTAACCCAACGTATCCGGACCTATTTGTTGGGTTTCGTTCCTCAACCCAACCTTGTGCCTTATGTTTTCGGAGGGGCGAATCACGATTCGCCCCTACATGTCACCGATCACAATCCCCGGTCATTCCCTGCAACACGGGCGCATCCGCGGACCATTTGTTGGGTTTCGCGATGCTCAACCCAACCTACATGCCTACGCGCCTTACGCCTTCGAGGGGGCGAATGGCAATTCGCCCCTACATGCCGCCCGTGGCGACGCCCCGGTGATTCCTTGCGATACGGGCCTATTTGTTGGGTTTCGTACCTCAACCCAACCTACAGGCCTCGTCATCCACTCCCCGGAGATCCGACCTTGCCCCAGGTCTCCCCGCGGCACGCGGGGTGACCCAACGTAAAACGTTTTGGGAGGGGCTCGGGGAACCTTTTTTCAAAAGGGTTCCCCGAATACTCTGCGATTTCATATTTTCAGAATATGCACGCACATGGCGGCGGCGTCGCCTCCGATGAGGCCTCCGCCGTTCTGCACGAGGCCCACTTTAGGGCCCCGGACCTGTCTTGGACCCGCATGGCCGCGAAGCTGGGTCACCACTTCGTGGATCATGGCCAGGCCGGTGGCTCCCACGGGATGCCCTTTGCACTCGAGGCCCCCGCTCGTATTGATGGGCATGGCGCCGCCGATTTCCGTACGCCCTTCGTCCAGGTACCGGGGTGCTTCACCGTGGGGACAAAAGCCCAGTTCCTCGAAATAGATCAGCTCCGCCGGGGAGAAAGCGTCGTGCAATTCCGCCAGGTCGATGTCCTCGGGGCCGATGCCCGCGATTTCGTAGGCTTCCTGAGCGGCCATCTGCACGGCCGTGGGAGACGGCCGGTCGATGGCCAGATCCTGGTACGCTCCGGAAGACATACCGCTGCTCGCAATGAACACGGGGTCCGACCGGTATTGGGCGGCGATGTCGCCGGCGCACAGAATGGCGGCGGCCCCGCCGTCGCCGATGGGCGAACACATGTACAGGGTCAGCGGGTCGGCGATGAGTTTCGAGTTCAACACCTCCTCGATAGTGACCTCATGCCGGATCTGTGCGTGCGGATTGAGGCAACCGTTCCGGTGGTTCTTCACGGCCACCTTGGCCAGGTGTTCCCGGGTGCAGCCCGTGTCGTGCATGTAGCGTTTGGCTTCCATGGCGTACATGCCCGGAAAGAACACGCCCATATTGCCTTCTGTCATCACGTCCGTGCACGAAGCCAGGGCCCTGGTGGTTTTGGCGGTGTCATCGATGTACAGCTTTTCGAAACCCACGGCCAGGGCGATATCGTACACTCCCGACGCCACGGCGAGCCAGGCCTCGCGAAACGAGGTGGAAGACGACGCACAGGCATTGGGCGTATTGATGACCGCCTTGCCCGCCAGGCCCATCTCCCGCATGACCACTTGTCCGCGAACGTCTTCCTGCCCGGACAGCAGCCCTTCGACCGAATTGCCGCAGTAGATCACTTCGATGTTCCGGGGATCGACGCCCGCGTCGCGGATGGCCGCCCAGCCGGCTTCCCGGGCCAGGTCCTTGAGCGACAGCTCGGGATGCTTGCCGAACTTCGTCATGCCTATGCCGATGACGGCTACGTTTCTTGCCGGTTTACCCATATCTGATTCCTTCCCGGTTTATTTCGTCGCGCGACCTGCGGGTCGAAAGGTATACCCCACCAGCGGCTCGCCGTTCTTGCCCCGATACACGGGTTCGAAAGCCATTTCCATGTCCATGCCGATGCTCAACGCGTCCTCTTCCGGAGGGCAACCGGTAATCACGGCAAAAATGCGCACCTGTTCCGGCAGGTCGACCTTGCCCATGACGTAGGGCGCTTTGAACCCCTCGGGAGCCATCTGGTTGATCGAAAAGGAAAAGAGCTTGCCCCGCTTGCTGAGGGGGATTTCTTCGATGCCGTCGTCCGCTAGACAACTCGGACAGATCTTGCGTTTGGGGAAGGATACCATTCCGCAGTGAGCGCATTTCGAGCCCAGCAGATAGCCCTTGTCGAGGTCCCCGTCCGGGAGTTCAAACAGCCCTTCCGCCGTCTTTTTGGGTTGGTTTCCCATGTCGTGTCTTCCTTGGGTGCAGAAACGGTGTGTATTGTGTTGTACTGAGGGAAACTCTGAACATCCCGCCGGAGGCGGGACTCGGGCTCCCTATACACGGCCGCACCGCCTTCGGCGGAGCGGCTCACTGTGTCGTGTGAGTTCCGTTAACGAGTGTATGCAAGCCGAGGCCGGCACACAACTACTTGGTCCAGGTGGAAGCCGCGTCCTTGTCCGGCGCAACGCCACAGGTGGGCGGCAACGCTTTCCCCTGGCGCGTCATGCCGATGCGCTCGTAGTACTTGTCCGGAATCTTGTCCGGATCCTTGTAGATGTGATAGATGCACGGATCGCCGGGCTTTTTCGGGAACGGAGACGCGTGCACCCACAATTGCGCTCCGGGCCCGCCGTAAAACAACGGAGCGATCTCGTGCACCCAGGGGCAGTGGGAACAATAGACCGGCAGATTCTCCTCTCCCCAGGTGTGGGGCCCGGCCTTTTTCAGCTTCCGGTACCCGAATGGTCCGTCGTAGGCGCCCATGTTGATCAATCGGCCGCCGCTGCCGCACTGTTTCATGGTCAGGATGATCTTCTCGTCGTCCTCTTCGAACGTGGTTCCAGGATACATGCTATGTTGTCTCCAAAGGTCTACAATCCACTCGATATATCCTTTAAGCCCCTTTTCCTGCATAATCTGTTCTTTGACTTTCATAATGGGGAGGGCCCAGCCCGATTGCCCGTGACAGGCCGTATCCTTGACCGCCTTGACGGCGGCGTCTTCCCCCCAGTTATCATAAATATGGGAAAGCAGGGCCGTAATCCAGTGTAGATAGAGGTCATGAATAGCATCCTTGGTTCCGTCGTGCCTTCGTATCCATTGATTCGCCTTTTCAATGTCGCCTTTCTCCAAGGCCTCCATCGTCAAGCCCATGAAGTCTTTGGAGAATTCCTCGAGTTCCGCTTGGGTGAAAAGTCTTTCCGCCATTTTTTCCTCCAAAATTAAGAGTTAATAAGAACGGATATTGGGAGCTACTTCTTCTCGTACAGCGCCTCGATGAACTTCGTTTTCTTCGTCGATCGTTCGATGGAGTTCGGCTTTACCCAGGTGATGGAGGGCCGCAGCTCTTTCTCAAGACCCGGCAGATCGCTCTCCGTAACGTTTTCACTGTGCTCGATCTTGAGCTTTAATGGAGGAACCACACGCGGAGGCGGCTCGTCCAGAAGAACCTTGAAAGCCCCGGTCACCCGCGGAATGAACGTGTGGATGACGCCCTGGATGCCGGCGGGATAGACGGGTACGCCCTTGACTTTGAGCATGTCGTCGGCGCGCCCCACGATCTTGTACCGGAAGCCCGACTTGCCGCAGGCGCAGGTGTCCGTGAATACCTGATGGATGTCCATCAGCGTGTATCGCAGGCTGAAAAAGAAATGTCCGTATTGCGGTTCGAGGGGCGTGAACACGGCCAGACCCGTGGCCCCGTTCTCGAAGGGGACCGGCTGGAAGGTTTCCGGATCCACCAGTTCGTAATAGCAGTAGTCGTCCGCCACCCAGTGCATGCCCTGGTAGATTGGATGTTCGCACGAGCATCCATAGCCTGCGCCCACGTCGAACAGCCTGGCCCGGTATTCCCCCTCGAGGCGTTGGCGCACCTCGGGAATACCGGCGCCCGGTTCGCCGCCGCAAAACAGAATCCGGATGCCCAGTTCCCCGACGCCATGCCCGAGGACTTCCGGGGCGCGTTCCACCAAGTGAAGCGCGAGAGAGGGCGTGCCGGTGAATATGGTGGGCTTGAAGACCTTGAAGAAGTTGAGCAGCCTTTCGGCGCCCGCCTCCGCGCCCATGGGAATAATGGTCAATCCGGGCAGGGTGCGGAACCAGAACATCTGCGGCGTGCCCGCCGCGTGCATGCTGAGGCCGAAACAGAGGGCCAGACGGTCGCCGGGTCTCATGCCCACGCGCCATCCCATGCGTCCAAAGATGTCGGCCACCCGGTCGAGCCCTGACTTGAATAACGGGTAGGGAGTCGGAATGCCCGTGGTTCCGGACGTGGACGTAAGCAGGAACAGGTCTTTGAATCGTTCCTCGCCGAACAGATCCGTGTACACTTTGGGCAGGTCCAATCCTCCTTCGGACATGGCGTCGCGATAGTCGGCCTGTCCAATGTGCGGTATGGCGCGGGCGAAATCGTCAAAGGAATGGATGTCCTCGGGACGCACCCCGGCCCGGTCCATGCGCCGCCGCTCGAAGGGCACCTTGTCGTAAAAGAAACGGAGCGCCTCCTTCAATTTGCTCCACTGCAGCTCGCGCATCCGGGGCGTGTTGAGCTGCGGTTCCACCTCCATGTTGAAATACGGTTGGTCCACGTTCATAAGCTTCCCTCGGTTTCTTCAGCAAAGCGGGATCATGTGGAAGTCGTTGTTGCGCGCGCTTGGGGAGTTATATACCAAGAGTCGTGCCAACTCCGACGCCGGCATCGGGACGCCGCCTTATTCGTATAATCTATGATTTAAATGGGTTACAAAAAATGGAGAATGAAAGGCGATGGCCGGACCGAACGCGTTTTCGCGCAAATGCGAACGTTTTACGCAGTCCTGCGAAACGGTTGATACGCGCTTGCGGCGGGCAAGACAGCTTGTTATTGGGATTGGGTGCGAAATTTTCGCACTTTTGCGGATGGCTCCGCCAGCGATCGAGTCAACGCGAAAGATTTGAAAAAAACAGTCAATTTCATTCGGTGGGCAGGTCCACTTTCATGCCGACGAGCTCACTCCGTTTGCGCAGCGCAAGCGGCGCAAACCGTATAAAACGCTTTGGAAAGGGTCCGGGTCCCGCCCATAATTGAGCCATGTGGCGCAATTATAGGCTGTACGCCGCGCCCCTGCTGCAGGAGAACCGCTGCTTCCGCTCTAAACGGCTACAATGTCTCGTTCCCAAGTACAACTTGGGAACGAGGAGCCCATAATTATGCCATATTGCATTTGCCGATTTGATATATTCATGATGCTTTTACTTGCCGACTGCAGTTCACTATATTGGCGTCTTCCCAAAGAACCCTGACCCCGGTCGCGGCGCGCCAGCGACGCGACCCGCTCGAAACGTTTTGGAAGGGGTCCGGGGGAACCTTTTTCAAAAGGTTCCCCCGGATCTTCCAACTCACTTCATCTTTATCCCCAGGGCTTTGATCTTACGATAGATGGTGGCCACGTGTTTTCCGCTGTATTCGGCCGCCAGCGAAAGGTCTCCTTTGGCTTTGGCGATCAGGGTTTCGAAATAGGCCTGTTCGAAGCGCTCCCTGGCTTCGTCGAAGTCCAAAGACTCGATCCCCATCATGGCGCGAAGAGAATCTTCTTCCCCGTAGGGTCTCAGGTCTTCCCGTGTCACGGTTTCGTGAGGATGCAAGGCCATCACCCGTTCGACGAAATTCTTCAGCTCACGCACGTTTCCCGGCCAATCGCGTTGCATCAGGTAGGACGTGGCCCCGTTCTCGAATCCTTTTTTGGACACACCTGTTTCCGAAGCGTACCTTTCCATAAACCGCTGCACGAGCAGAGGGATGTCTTCTTTCCGTTCCCGCAGCGGAGGCAGGTGGATTTTGATGATGTTGATCCGATAGTACAGGTCCTGCCGGAAGCGCCCTTCCGCCACCTCCTTGCTCAGGTCCTTATGAGTAGCGAAAATCAGGCGCGCGTTGACGGAAATGGGCTTTGTTCGTCCCACGCGGTAAATGGCGCCCTCTTCCACGGCCCTCAGTATCTTGGCCTGAACGCCTAAAGACGCGTCGCCGATCTCATCCAGAAACAGCGTACCCCCCGAAGCCTCCTCGAAAAAGCCGGGGGTCGTCCTTTGAGCGCCCGTGAAAGCGCCTTTTTCATATCCGAACAGCGCGCTCTCGAGCAGCGATTCGGAAAGGGCGGCGCAGTTGACCGGCACGAACCGGCCGTCCCGTTGCTCGCTCAGATTGTGGATGGCCTCGGCCACCAGATCCTTGCCCGTTCCGCTCTCCCCTTCGATGAGAATATGGCTTCCGACCCGGGCCGATTTCTCGATGAGTTCGAACACCCGCTGCATGCATTTGGATTCGCCCACCATGTTTTGGAACACGCTTCGGGATTGGAGTTGCGTCCGCAGTTGACGGTTCTCGAGGGCAAGACGGCGGTGGGCTACGGCGTTCTTGATGGAAATCTTGACCTTGTTAGCGTCCTCGAACGGTTTGGTAATGAAATCAAAGGCCCCCAGCTTCATGGCGTTCACGGCGTTTCCGTCCGGCAATCGTACGTCGAGGACGAGCAGGTCCGGAGGACCTTCGGATTCGAGGTATTTCCTGCATTGGGCGGCTGTTTCCGCCGTGCGGCAGGCGTACCCCTCCTGCTCCAGAATCGTCTCGAAAAAGCGCCTGGCGAAAGCCTCGTCGTCCACCACCAGAACGGTTGGCGCCATGTTGTCATATCGGGTTTTCATCAAGACCCATCCTCGGCCGGATAGGGCAGCACCACGGTGAACGTGGTTCCCTGACCGGAACCGGATCGAACGTCGATGCGTCCGGAGTGATTTTGGATGACTCGAAATGCAAAACTCAGGCCTAATCCCCCGCCCGTGTTTTTTTTCGTGGTGAAAAAAGGATGGAAGACCTTTTCCCGGTTGGCCTCGGGAATGCCCTCGCCCGTGTCCGCAATCCGGATCCGTACGTCACCCCTGGAAGGATTCGGGTCAATAACCATGGACAGATCGCCACCTTCCGGCATGGCCTGAAACGCATTGACCAGGATGTTCTTGAACGCTTCCCGGAGCTGCAGGGCATCGCCGCGGATCATCGCCGGGGTTTCTGGCCAACTCTCGGAGACATGAACGATCGAGTCGGCCTGCTTTTCCTGACGGCGCGCGTCCTCGAGGGCGCCGGCCAGCACTTCCCGCAGATCCAGGGGATAGAAATCCGTCCCGGCTTCCCGCAAGTTCCGAATCATGGAAGACAATAGGGTCCGACACTTCTGAGCGGCCTCGTAGATCGTATCGATCAGCTCCCAACTCGGGTCGTCCCGGGGTGTTTGCGCTTTCAGCAGACCCGCAAAATTCGCCACCCCGACCAGGGGATTGTTCAGTTGATGGGCGATACCGGCCGTCAGTTCGGAATAGACGGCCAGCTTCTCCGACAAAGCGAGTCGTTCCTCCATGCTCTTTTCCCGGCTGAGGTCGACAAACAGCAGCAGCTTTGCCCGAGATTCATCCCCTTCGATGTTTCGCATCTGCATCCGGGCAGGGAAAGGCGTACCGTCCTTTTTGATGCAACGCACCTCCTGACCGCGTCCCATGGATGCAATAGCGGCAACCCGCTCGAACTCGTTCGGGTCTTCAAAGAGCGTGGATATATGTTTTCCCAGGAGATCGGTTTCACGATAGAGGAAAACCATGGACCCCGTTCGATTGAGTGACGTAACGGCGCCCGTTTCTTCCGTGGTGATCACCACGTTTGGGGACGAATCGATCAGGTTGCGAAGAAAATTTCGTGAAGCTTCCAGCTCCGTGGACAGTTGCTGGAGTCCTCGACGATCGCGCTGGATTTCAGGTGAAACCTCATGCAGCAGAACGAATCCGCTGTGATCGGACAAAGGGGCGCCCCTCGAGATGGCCGATATTTTCTGGTCGTAGAATTGAGGATAGACCTCGTGAACGATCAACTGGAACGGTTTCCGATCGCGGAGCAGATGCCAGTATTCGCTCATAATTCCCTGGTCGAACAGACGCTCCCATTTCTCGTGGAAATAGCCTCCCAGCACCTGGTCACGGCTGACCCTCGATATCTTCTCCTGCCGGCGATTCATCATAAGCACCTTGCCGCTCGAGTCGATCACGATAATCCCGACAGGGATATTCTCGAATATGTCCTCCAATAGCTGAAGGCGCTGTTTCATCGTTTTGGGAGCCATGTCAGGCATGGGATTTCTTTACCTCCCAACATCGAAGCGGTCGGTTGGTCTTTCCGACCCACCTGTTCTTGCATATTGACGCTGCGTGTGTTGCCGGATGAGCGGTAGGGGCGGTTCGCGAACCGCCCCTACTAAGAATGGCATTATTATATGATTTGAGACGAACTTTCAAAGCCGAGGTCATCTACCGTCGGTCACAGGGACATCATCGGTAGGAAGGCATTCGCTTATCTGTTCTTCGCCTCGTTTGCTTCTTGTGGGCATTTACAGAATCACTGGAAGGTAAATCCTATGGTCTTTCAGGTTCGCGCACATGCGTACCTCCGACCGTCATCTTTCCCAGACTCTCCACCGAAGGCAGTGAGGCCCGCCTGAAAGGTTTGAGGGGGGGTACAGGGGGGAACTTTTTCAAAAGTTCCCCCCTGTATGCCTACGATTTCTCTTCCAGGGCATCCAGGATTCTTTCCGGAGTGATGGGAAGTTCCATAAAATCCACGCCAATGGCGTCGTAAATCGCGTTCGCTATGGCCGGCGCCGGGGACAGCTGGGTGCCTTCACCCGATTCTTTGGCCCCAAAGGGACCGATGGGATCGTCGGTCTCCACTTCGATCGCTTCGATGACCGGCATTTCCATAAAGGTGGGAAAACCATAGTCCAGAAACGACGGATTCATGACCTGTCCATTCTCTACGATCACATGCTCATACAGAGCCTGTCCCATGCCGCCCACCACGGACCCTTCGAGTTGGCCTTCGACGAGCATCGGATTGATGGCCCGGCCGCAGTCATGAGCCGTCACCATCTTCAAGAGCTTCACTTTGCCCGTGTGAAGATCCACGTCGACCTCAGCGGCCTGCGTCATAAACGAGTAGTTGGGTGCGAAATTTCCATCCTGCTGGAACAACGTGGTGGGTTCCGAGGCCGGCGCCATCCACGAACTCCTGCCTACAATGGGCATAGGAAGATCCTCGTATTGATAGGTCTTCAGGGCCTCGTCCAACGTCATGCCTTTGTCGGGCGAACCCTTTACCGAGATTTTCCGGTTTTTGGCCTCGAGATCGGCCACATTGGCTTCCAGCTTATCGGCCACCAGATGGAACAGCTTTTGCCTCACGGCGATGGCGGCCAGCCGCGCCGCGTTTCCCGCCCTGACCGTGACCCCGCTTCCAAACGTGCCGGGGTCCAGAGGCGTTATGCCCGTGTCCGCTGCGGTTATCCGAATATCCTCGAGGGGCACCCCGAGTTCTTCAGCCACGATCTGGCTGATCACGGTTTCCGCTCCCTGTCCTATGTCCGCGGCACCGGAAAGTACGTTGACCGCTCCATCCCGGCCCAGTTGAACCACGGCGCCGGAGCTGATGTGGCTCATGTTGCTGACCCCGCTGGGAAAAGAAGCGCCGGCCACACCCACGCCCCGGCCGGGAGGCAGTTTGCCCCGCTTTTCCTTCCATCCGATGGCGGCGGCGGCCTTTTGGACCGATTCCGCAAAACCGCACGTGTGAATGACAAACCCGCCCGAATGCGGTTCCCCCGCATGAATGCTGTTCTTGATTCGGATCTCGACGGGATCGACGCCAATACGCTCCGCAATCATATCCAACTGCCGTTCCACGGCGAATCGGGCCTGGGGAATACCGTGTCCGCGCATGGCGCCGCCCACCGGTTTGTTCGTGTAGACATGAGCGCCTTCATAAATCAGATTCGGTACTCGATAGGGAATCATGAGGAAAAAACAGGACAGGGCAATCATTGTAGGAGCGGTGCTGTTGTACGCGCCGCCGTCCGCAAACGCCTGAAACTTCTGTCCCAGGATGGTGCCGTCCTTCTTTACGCCGGTTTTCACCGTGATATACATCGGGTGTCTCTGCCGGGTCGAGATGAACACTTCCTCCCGATCGTACGTAAACTTCACCGGCTTGCCGAGACGAATCGCGAACCAGGCGGCGCAGAAATCCTTTGCAAACATATCGATCTTCTGCCCGAACCCTCCACCCACCTTGGGTTTGATGACGCGCACTTTTCTTTCCGGAATTTGAAGAGTATTCGACAGGTTTCTTCTCAGAAAAAACGGGATCTGAGTGGAAGACCAGACCGTGAGATCTCCGTTGAGCGGATCGAACTGGGCCAGCGCGGAATGAGGCTCGAGGGGTGCGTGATTCACCGCTTGGGAATAGAACATATCCTCAAAAACAGCGTCCGACTCCGCAAAGGCTTTTTCCACATCGCCGAACTCTTTCCGGATGGCAAAGGAGGTGTTGTACTTGATGCCCTCGTGAATCACGGGAGCAGACTCTTCCCTGGCTTTCAGGGGGTCGAATACGGCCGGCAGTTCCTCGTAGTCCACCTTGATCAGCTCGATGGCCTCTTCCGCGATCTCGGAATCCACGGCGCAGACGGCCGCCACGTCATCTCCGATATAGCGGACCTTATCCTTGGCCAGTGCATATTCATCCTTGGCCATGGGCACGATTCCATACTGCCGGTCAGGGATCTCCTTGCCCGTTACCACCCCTTTTACGCCCGGAAGTTTTTCCGCCGCGGAGGTGTCGATGTTTAGAATTCTGGCATGAGGAAGCGGACTTCTCAGGATTTTGCCGTGGAGCATGCCCGGAAGCACTAGATCATCCGTAAACAGAGCGGCCCCTTTCACTTTCTGGGCAGCATCCAGCATGGGCAAACGCGCGCCGACAACATGTAATTCCCGTTCCATCTAGCCCTCCTTTCCCGCCGGCTCCGTGACACTCATCACGGCCTCGACGACCTTCTTGTACCCGGTGCACCGGCAAAGGTTGCCCGCCATTTTCTTCTTTATTACCGCCTCGGTAGGATGCTCTTCTTCATCCAGGATGGCCTTGGCGGTCAAGATCATTCCGGGTGTACAAAAACCGCATTGAAGTCCGCCTTTATCCACAAAGGCTCTCTGCAACGGATGCAAGTCCCCGCCTTCCGCCAATCCCTCGATGGTGGTGATTTTTCTTCCGGCCGCGTCGACCGCCAGCATCAGGCAGGACAGATAGGCCTCTCCGTCAACGAGCACCGTGCAGGCTCCGCAGGCGCCCAAGTCGCACCCTCGCTTGGTTCCCATGAGACCCAGTTTGTCTCTCAGGACCTCGAGCAGCGTATGGTTCGGGGACACAAGCAGTTCGTAGGCATCTCCATTGATGTTGAGTTCTATAATACGTTTCATGAGTGTGACCTCCTCACAGCCTGACCGACAGTATCCTGCAACAACAATCCCATCATCCTGCGCTTAAACGAGGGCGAATACACGGACGTTTTGACCGGGCCGGCCGCTTTCGAAGCGAGGCCAGCGGCCTCGTTTACCGTCTGCTCGGTCAGGTCTTTCCCATTCAGGAAAGCCTCGACTTGGTTCGCCCTGAGGGGTTTTCGATCTACCGCAGTGAAGGCAACCCGGCATTCCTTGCGTTCCGCCGATGCCCAGGACGCGGCTCCCACGATGGGGAAATCGATGCTTTCCCGGTTGGCGAATTTGGTATAACAGGATCCCCCTTCCGCTGCGTCCTTCGGTACGATGATCTCAGTCAAAATCTCTCCCGGATTGAAACCGAGAGGAGCTTTTCCATCACCGGAATAAAACGCTTCCAGGGCCATTTCTCTTCTATCCTCGGGACCGGTCAGTACGAGACGGGCATTCAGTACGAGAAGCACTGGGGCCAGGTCTCCGCAATAGCTCGAATAGCAGACCTCTTTTTTGTTCAGCACGTGACAGATCTCGCCTCCGGCCTTGTAGCAGGTGGGCCTGGAGCTTCGCCATTGCTTGGATTGATTATAGAACTTGCAGCGGTTTTGTTGGCAGAGGTTTCCCGCCACGGTGCCCATGACCTGATGGTGGTAAGATCCCACCGCTGCGGCGGCTTCGGCCAGACCCGGCAGTTTTTCCGCGATCAGGGGCGTGGAGTAAAGGCGTTTGAGCGTAGTCAGGGCGCCGATTCGCACTCCCCGATGATCCTGCTCGATGCGGTCCAGACCTTCAATCCGCTTGATGTTGACGATGGTCTGGGGGCATTCGACTCTGTGCTTCATGTTGACCAGGAGATCGGTTCCCCCGGCCAGTATCTTGGCGGAGGGTTCGTCTCGTAATAAGGAGAGGGCTTCTTTAAGGTCTCTTGGCTCGAAGTACTCGAATTTCGGTAATCTCACAGCGGCCCTCCTGTTGTTGAGTCATGACGCATTACCCATTTGGCGGGAGCCTCGAAGGAAAGAATCCAAAAAGGACGGTAAATAAAGCTTGCCTATACTTTCACGATATGAAAGTATATTTCAGAATCATAGTTTAGTATGATGGAACTACCGCTGTCAACGGAAAACTGTTTCGATTCCGACTTCGCCGGACGGGCCGCAACATCGTTTTTTCCATTGAGTTTAAGACGTACCACGAACTACCCCTCCTGACTTTGAAAGGATTCCTCCTATGAAACAACATGCGCTCAGAGATTCGATTTACCGGGTACAGGCACTCGAGCGCGCCCTCGATATTCTGGACTGCTTCGACTTTCAGAACAAGGAATTGACCCTGTCCGATCTGGTGCGTCGCACCGGGCTCAACATGACCACCGCCAAACGGTTGACCGCCAATCTCACCGGCCGCGGATATCTTCAGTTCGACGCCCGGACTAAAATCTATCAGCTCGGGATCCGCCTTTTCGAGTTGGGCGGCATTGTCTTTTCCTCCTTCTCCTTGCGCCGCGCAGCCGCGCATCCGATGACCGACCTTCAAAGTGAAGCCGGCACGTGCGTTCTCCTGGCAATTAGACAGGACAACCGGCTGGTGTACATCGATAAACGCGAAGGCGTAGGAATGATCCGGATTTCTTCGGACATCGGGTGGAGTCGTCCCTTGCACTACGGCATGTTGGGGATGGTATTGATGGCGAACCTCGACCCTGAAAACGTGAAACAGATCTTAAGCGAAGAGCCCCTGCAGCCGTACACGCCCTTCTCCATCACGGATGAAGAAACCTTCACCGCGCGGCTGGAGCAGATTCGCGATCAGGGATACGTGGTGGAAAAGGAGGAAACAGTCGAAGGCATTATCGGTATCGCGGCCCCCATACGGGATTATACCCGCCGGGTCGTGGCGGCCCTCGGCACGGCTCTGCCTTTGGGTCAACGCGATCTGAATAAGGATGTGGACCGGATTGTTGCTCTGGTCAAGCAGACATGCGCAACGATCTCCACCGATTTGGGATACTCGAAGATGTAGGCCGGAACCGGCCAAGTGCCGGGTATGCGAGAATTGCGCCACCAATTGCCCCCTGCAGGCCATTCGCATCAATCGACGCAGCAAAGTCCATTTTTCAATTAGACGTGCATTATTTGGCAAATATCCATGAAAGGGGCTTGAGTATCGCATAACCGTTTGATATGAAAAGCAAAAGCATATAGATCAGGAGCAGAATCATGGGAGGAGCTTCTGAAACAGGTTCGAAAACGCGGCGTGCATAATTTCAAGTAACTCGAAAAGAGGATCGATACCATGAAGCAGACCAGGGTAGCCCAGCCGGAGAATTGTTCGGGATGCCTTCTTTGTCAGCTTGTCTGTTCGTTTTTCCAGTCGCCGGAAAAGAAATTTCAGCCTTCCAGATCGTTCATTCGACCCTATCGAATAGACAGGACCAACCGATTCGACGTGGAAATCCTTATATCGAAGGAGGACTTGCCGTGAGTCCCGGTTCAAAACCCGAGCGTTTTGTCTTTGCCGTTGAAGAGGCCGTATTGGAGGATCTACGCCGTCGTCTGGCAGCCACACGCCTGCCGGACGAGATACCCGGCGCGGGTTGGCAATACGGAGCCGAACGATCTTATGTCAAGGAATTGATCGACTACTGGAGACGGGATTATGACTGGCGCGCCCGGGAGGCTTCGCTGAACCGGCTCGACCATTATCGAGTCCGGATGGAGGATATTACCCTTCATTACATCCACCAGCCGGGCGTAGGTCCCGCTCCCCTGCCCTTGCTTTTGACCCACGGCTGGCCGGGATCCATCTTCGAGTTCACCAAGATTATCGGACCGCTTACCGATCCCGGTCGTTACGGAGGCGATCCCAAAGACGCTTTCACCGTGGTGGCGCCGTCCCTGCCCGGCTATGGCTTCTCCCACTCACCGGACCAGCGCCGTCTGGGCATCGAAGAAATCGCCGACCTGTTCGCGCGCCTCATGTCGGATGTACTGGGCTTTCAGCGCTTTGCGGCTCAGGGAGGCGACTGGGGATCATTCGTTACCGCCCGGTTGGGCTTTGCTCATTCGGACAAAACGGTAGGCATTCATCTCAACATGGTGCCCTTGGCCCCGCATCCCCGCGACCGCGCGGATCTGTCCGATGCGGAAAAAGCGTTTATCGAGGAGTCCAAATATTTCCTGGCGGAGGAGACCGGGTATCAATGGATACAGGGGACCAAACCCCAGACCCTGGCGTACGGTCTCAACGACTCGCCGGCAGGACTGGCCGCCTGGATCACGGAGAAGTTCCAAACGTGGACCGATTGTCACGGAGATCTCGAAGACCGCATCACCAAGGACGAGCTCCTCACCAACATCATGATCTACTGGGTCACCGGAACGATCAACAGCTCTTTCTACCTGTACCATCGGTTGAAGCACCGACCCTGGCGGCTCGGGCCCGGCGAACGGATCGAGGCTCCTACGGCCGTAGCGGCCTTCCCAGGGGAAATCTTGAGACCCCCCAAAGAATGGGCCGCCCGCATGTTCAACTTGAAGCGGTGGACCGCCATGCCACAGGGAGGCCACTTTGCGGCCCTCGAGGAGCCCGAGGCCCTGGTTGAAGATATCCGCGCCTTCTTCCGTGACCTACGGTAGTAGACCTCGATACAATGTGCTCCAACGCGCCGGTTGTTCGTGATTGGAGAAAACGAAATAGTTTCGAATTGGTTGGGTGCATCGGCGGACCTGCAGCGGAATAAACACTGTATCACAATGGAGACGGCGGACCGGCCGTCCTCACCAACACCGGGACGCTTTTCTGAAAAAGGTCTTCCCATTCTCTGAACGGCAGCTCTGCTGAATGAACGATCAAGAGCCTATAACGATGGAGGTGTGATTCACATGGCGACAAGAGTCGCGATCATCGGTGCAGGGCCCGGAGGCTACGTGGCCGCTGCTCGGGCCGCGCAGTTGGGAGGGGAGGTAACCCTCATAGAAAAAGAAGGTGTAGGCGGTACCTGCCTGAATTGGGGGTGCATCCCCACCAAGATCATGAAACGGACGGCGGATCTGATGGAAGACTTCCGCCGAGCCGACGAGTTCGGCATCTCGATGGAGGGGACCCTGCGCACGGACATGAAGCGAGTCATGGCCCGGAAACAGGAGCTGATACGAGAGCAGGCCCAAGGAATCCTGAACCTCCTGAAACACCGCAAAGTAACGTTTGTAAAGGGACGCGGAACCGTAGCCGGCCACGGACTGGTGACGGTCATCCAGGAGAACGGCCGGCAGTTGGAAGTCCCCTGGGACCGGCTGATCCTGGCTTTGGGTGCGCAGCCCCTCGAAATTCCAGCGTTTCCCTTCGACGGGAACCGGGTCCTGTCCAGCAACCACGCACTCAGCCTATCGGAAGTCCCTCGATCCGTCCTGATCGTCGGCGGTGGGGTCGTTGGCTGCGAATTCGCCTTCATTTTCGCGTCCCTGGGATCGGAAGTCACGGTGGTGGAAGCCATGTCTCGGATCCTTCCGATCGAATCCGTGGACGAAGACTGCTCGACGGTTCTTCAGCGCGAGATGAAGAAACGCAAAATCAAGTTCCTGGTCAACCGGGTCGTTCAATCCGTCGACGAAGACGGCGATCAATTGAGGGTCACGGTGGGGCAGTCCCCCTTTGCCCAGGAAATCAAACGTAAAGAGCAAAAGACCCAAACCGTGCATGTGGACAAAGTGCTGGTGTGCATCGGCCGAACGCCTAATACATCCGGCGCGGGCCTGGAAACCGTCGGTGTGCGCACGGACGCCCGTGGATGGATTCCCGTGCACGAACACATGGAGACCGACGTCCGAGGGGTATACGCCATCGGCGACGTGCTAGGACCTTCTAAAGTCATGCTCGCCCATGTGGCCTCCACCGAAGGGATCGTGGCCGCTGAAAATGTTATGGGCGCGAGCCGTCTCATGAATTACGAAGTGGTTCCCGGCGCGGTATTCACCTCACCGGAGATCGCCAACGTGGGACTGACCGAAGTCCAGGCTCGAGAGCGAGGGATTCCGGTTCGCTGCGAAAGCGTGTTGTTCCGTACCCTGGGGAAGGCTCACGTTATCGGTGAAATCGCGGGCATGGCGAAGCTCGTCACGAATCGGGAAACCGGGCGGATATTGGGGGTTCATATCATCGGAGCCCACGCCACCGACTTGATTGCGGAGGGCGCCCTGGCGGTTCAGATAGGAGCCACCGTGCGTGATTTAGCCGAAACGATCCACGCCCATCCCACACTTTCCGAGGTGATGCTGGAAGTGAGTTTCAAAGCGCTCGACCTCTCGGCGCACGAATGGTGACGGCAATGGGATGGGCTCCCGATCCACACCAAGATCGTCATGCGGAGCTGCGCGGGGGCGTCCGTCCAAAAGACACGGTC
The DNA here is from genome assembly GCA_016208165.1 of Deltaproteobacteria bacterium. Lineage (NCBI taxonomy): Bacteria > Pseudomonadati > Myxococcota > Myxococcia > Deltaproteobacteria bacterium. The sequence continues at coordinate 12,404 of JACQYL010000079.1, read as the reverse complement.
CAGCCGGACAATGGATTTCCTCTCATGTGTAACCAGCGTGGAGTTCGCCCCTGAGGCCGGGCGATCCCGGCTCTCCATCCATCGAACCGCCGAGCCGCCGAGCCGCCGGCGACGGGGCAGCGCTGAACAGAGATGAAAAAACCTGAGGGAACTCCCGTCCCCCGGAAGTTCCCTCAGTGGATTCATACGATTGAGCACTAATGCGCCGTTCCCCGATAAGTCCCCGCCTTTTTAAGAGCAGCTTCCAACTCCTGTATGGGGATCAGTTCGGGATCATAGTACACCGTGTTGATTTCTTTGAAATTCTTCCATCCTCTTTCGACCTCTTCCACGCCTTTCAGCCCCTCCAGGGCGGCTTTGCCTACGTCGTATCAATAGACGTAAAACGTAACCCTGGAAACAGCTCCGGCATGCGCGGTCATGGCGCCTACGCTCAACATAAGAAAAGCGGCCATAAGAGCCATGAACCATGAGGGTCCGGATATGAAACTGCGCGCTACCTGCACCGCTCTAACCCTCCTGTGAGTCTGCAAAGGAAAAGCAGGCTCCGCCCGTCTGACTTCTACGCCGTCATGTGGACGCCTGCCCCAAGCGACTATTTTTCATTGAAGATTTTAAGGAACTCCCCGTACCCTTCCTTTTCCATGTCCTCCTTGGGAATGAACCGAAGGGCGGCGGAGTTCATACAATATCTCAGGCCCGTGGGCGCCGGACCGTCGTTAAAGACGTGTCCAAGATGCGAATCTCCATGTTTGCTCCGTACCTCGGTACGGACCGTGAAGAAGCTCCTATCTTCTTTCTCGACGATGTTTCCGGGTACGAGCGGCCTGGTAAAACTCGGCCATCCGGTGCCTGATTCGTACTTGTCTTTTGAGCTGAACAGAGGCTCGCCGGAAACGATGTCCACGTATATGCCTTCTTTCTTATTATCCCAGTAGGCATTCCGGAAAGGCGGCTCGGTGCCTTCCTCACGCACCACCTTATATTGGATCGGAGTCAGCCTCTTACTCAATTCTTCGTCACTCGGCTTGCCATACTTCGACGCTTCTTCGGTTCTCAAAGGATGTTCACCGGCCATGGCCTTTTCTTTACTCATGGTATCCCCCTCATCCTTCTTCCAGACTTTTTCCAGGAACTGGTCCCGGCCCGAGTTCCAGCGGTAGAATTTGTACCGCACCGGGTGCGTTTTGTAATAGTCTTGATGATAGTCCTCCGCCGGGTAAAAAACGTCGAACTTGCGGATCTCCGTTACCACAGGCTCTTTGAACCGATTCGAAGCATCCAGCTCCTTCCTCGATTCCTCTGCAATACGCTTCTGTTCCTCGCTGTGATAGAAAATGACCGTTCGATACTGGGGTCCTCGGTCCACGAACTGGCCGTCCGGATCGGTCGGGTCCACGTGTCGCCAGAACACGTCTAGTAATTCTTTGTACGACACTTTTTGCGGATCGTAATATACCTGAGTCGCTTCCACATGACCGGTTCCGCCGGCGGATACCTCCTCGTAGGTCGGATTCTTCGTTTCACCTCCGGTGTACCCCGAGATCACTTTCTCAACGCCCGGCGCCTTTTCGAAGTCCGATTCCACGCACCAGAAACACCCACCTGCAAACGTCGCCGTTTCCAGGTGAGAATCCTTTGCTTTCATTTCCGTCATTCCGGCGCCGGCTTCTTGCCGGTTCGAGGCGAACCATTGTGCTCCGAACGCGAGCGACGCCAACGCCATGACCGCAACCATCAACAAAACGGTTTTCATTTGTTTCCCTCCTATTACAAGAGCGCCGCGCCATCCATGACAGCGGATGGTTTAGCCCTTCTCCAACGTCATCTTGTAGACATATTTCACCCATTCGAATCCATAATGTCCCTCCGCCACAACGCGTAAGGGAAACCCGTGTTTCTTTGGGAGAGACTGCCCGTTTACGCCATACGCCAGAAAGACCTGACCCGAAACGACCTCCTCGATGGGGAAACTCTCCACTTTCTCGTACGAGCTTTCCGGCCCTCTGAAGATCACATGGCTCACGTCCTTTTCCATGCCGACCCGGTCCAGAAAGTCCTTCATCGAAATACCCTTCCATCGGCCGTTGTTGGCGAAAAACCCCGGACAGATCAAGAGAACGTCTTTTTCGATGGAAGGCAGCTCCTGGATTTCCGAGTAGGTGAATTGCAGGGGCGATTTCACGCCGCCGGCCACCTCGAAGCGCCAGGTGTCCAGATCCACCCCATGGTCGGTTATCCCCATGGTCTGGAAATCCTCTAGCGGGGTGATCTCCAGATTTCTCGTATCCAATGCGCTCGGGTTCTCGTGGATCAGGGTGTCCCGTTTCGTTCCGTTGGGCAACAGGATCTTTTCGACCTTTGCGACGGCCTTTGCGTAGAGCCGCTCGGCTGAGGACAAGAACGCACTGGATGAAATCCCCACACCTGCGACGAATCGAATACAAAATTGGATGAAGTCTCTACGTTTTTCCATGGTTTCCTCATTTCCGATCGGCAGCGTTAGGAGATGCGCCCCAACCATTTCTTTGAGAGGGACACCCACTGTCTCTTTGTTTTCTAAGATAAGCAGGTCAGATCACGCCGTCATCACGGCGCGATCACTTTTTGTAATAGAAGGATCGACGTTCTTCTTGAAACCTCGATGTCCCCACCGATCAACGGACTGCACCCCAAACGATCCGCCAACGATTGACACCCGACATCTTGTCCCTTAGAATAAATATCGTACAAGTGAGCCTGTTCTCCTCATTCTCATAGGAAGAGGTCAGGCGCGATTTTCGCTTTTAACACCATCGCCCCCATCTCCAAAACCAAGGATCCACCGCCATGAAGAAACCTATGATACTCGTTTTCTTGGCGTTCATCGCATGGGCGGCCGTACCTGCCTCCTGCTTTTCAGGGACTGAACCCGCGATCGAAACGCAAATTCAAGGACTCGACGCCCGACAGGCGCTTGCCCTCGCCAACCAGTGGCACTGGGAACGGCAACCCGTGAAAACCTATGTCACAACAAAAGAAGTGGTGTTTCAATTCCAGAGCGGCGAAACAAGGAAGGTCGCCTTGCCTGAACACGAGATGGTGGTAGCCATAGCGCCCTACGCGGACCGCACCCACCCGTGAGCGGTCCACTATATGTCCTCCTGTCAGGGGGAACTGCCTCAAACCACGTTTAACGTCAAAGCCGTCGATACGAACGGCAACGCCATCCTCGACGAACCCGTATCCACTCTGAGGAACGGCTTTATGGAACTATGGCTGCCGAGAAACCGTGCGATCAAGTTAACCATTGAAGGACTCGGCCGTTCGGCCATTGCCGTAATCCTCACCTATGACAACAGCAAGACGTGCATAACCACAATGAAACTCCAGTAAGCAGATGAAGGCGGGTTCGCCTCCTCCTTTGGGAGGAAGCTCCGTATTATCGACCAGAACCGTTTCTATTTTGGGCGCCCACGAAAAGCGCGGAATCCGGTAAGTATCAAAATTGGTGTCCAGGATCCGACCGTTGCTGAAACGAACTTCTTCGGTCAGGGCGTACCCCGGACCCATGGTGATGAACCCTTCCATCTGAAGTACGGCCCCCTCCGGATTCACCGCCTGGCCCATATCCTGAGCGCACACCACGCGTTTCACGCGTATCTCTCCGCTCTGCCTGTCCACGCGAACAGGCCCACGCCGTGCCGCCGGAAGCCTGTTGGGAACCGCTTCGGCGAGGCTCTTTCCTCGACATGAGCTCGGGCTCATTGGTGGTTCCGAGAACTACGCCATAAAGCGTCGCTAAGGACTCACTACCCGAAACCCATAACGTCCGCTGGAGCCATCATCCGCGAAAGTGACAAAGGATTGTCCCACCAACAGCGACCCGTTCCTTGCGTACACCACGAATTCATAGTGCTCGTCCGGCTGGGACAGGTCCAGCATGGGAGCGTAATGGGCAGCCGCGGTTTCCTCATCGATCACGGTCTCAATTCTTCCATAGCCTTCGGAATGATTCGCACTGCGCATACGATCGATCAGAACCTCGTAGCCGTCGGCCTCCGCGATCGGAACCCACTCGAAGACCACGGGTTGCGCATGAACGGGATATTCGTCACGAGCCGGCGTCGTCTGGGCATTGTCATACGGCTCGGTCAGTTGAATCACCTGCCAAACGTTAAAGTCATAGGCCTGCCGCTCCGCCGGTGTAAGCTCCTCCGCCGTAACCACGGTGGAAGAGACAAAGTTGCCGGGCAGTGTGTCATAATCGCCGTTCATGATGACGGATATCCATATGTCCGAACGTCCGGGGACATTGCTCAAGGTATAGGCCGATGAAAAATCCTCATACGCGCCAACAACCTGGTCAGCCGGGACACCCGTTTCGATATTCCGCACGCGAAACAGCGGGAGTGCGGGCGTCTGCTCGGACAGAGGGGCTCCGTTGTACCTCACGGTACCCTCAAGATCGTAGGTATTGGCAGTCACCGGGGCTTGAAACCATCTATACAACGATCCCGCCGACGGCGAACCTTCCGGAGGGGTCAGGGTAAAGCTGGAGAGACCCGCCGAGTCGATGGCGGCGTTCAGGTGGGCCCCTTTTCCGAGTAGATCATCCACGTCGAACGATCCCGAAAAGCCCGATTGGAGAAACGCGTAATAAGTCGCACCCCCGTCGCGCGTAATCACGGCCACGGCGGATTCATCCGTTGGATACGTCTGAAAGAACAGGTTAAACGTTGTGGCCTCCGTCGGAGGTTCGTCTTTGAAAATGCCGTCGTCGGGCAAGGAGTCTTCTCCGCCGGCGGCCGCCCGGAACCAGGGATAGAGGAAAATACTTTCGGTCTTATCGCCCAAACGGATTTGAGCGGCCGTCCCCAAACTGCCCGGGTCTTCAATGGTCAGGGCCGCGTTCGCGCCTCCGATTTCGTCAGCATGGAAACCGTTCGGATAATCCGGCGCCAAAAAAGCATACAGCCGAATCGGAGAGCCTGCGCCGTCCGACAACACGGCCACGGCCGAACCGGTGACGTACGTCTGCAGATACACCGAAAAACGGGCTCCGGCCTGGTCTTTTGGCGCGTCTTTCCATATGCCGTCGATGTCGCTGGGCCATGCCGTGGATAAGAACAACCCGACAAACATCACCAAAGCCGTTAGACCGGCGGCTTTTCTCATGACAACCTCCGAACAAAGCTTGAATCTGAAAAGGTGAATAAAACCTCGATCAGCGGCGCAACAAGCAAACGACTCAAATCCGATGGTATTGTAATACACCTGGTTCATAAATGTAAACGGATCCGGCCACGACCTGCGGGACTTCTCAACAGAAAGAATTCACGTTTCGTAGAATGCCCGTCGAGTCCGACTTCCTCCCGCAGCGTTGGCCCCGGTCACTTCGGATCCCCCAAATTATGGTTGGCGATGAAGGCCGCCTTAGGGTACTCTTACGGTTAAGGAAGTCTCCCGGCTGGATTCGGAAGTTCGCTCATCTCTTGCACAGGGCTCTTGGCGCCCCTTGGCTTGGGCTGCTCCGCCGGCGGTCGAAAATCGTGCGGTTCATCAAACGAGGTTCTCGCAATCATGTCCATATTCGGAATTATCCTCAGTTCGGCCTTCACCATGGTACACGCGTATGTGTTCTGGCGGTCCGCCTCGGTCCCGTACATCAAACGTCGTGTACCCCGAAAGATCTTCATCGGTGCGGGAGTCAGCCTCTGGGTGATCTTTATATTAGGCCGCATCATCGGCCCCGGCAGCTCCGGGTTTCCGGGCACCTTACTCGAATTGATCGGCATGAACTGGTTGGGCGTGGTATTCCTGATGTTCGTGTTTCTCGGCTCTATGGATATCATTACCCTTTTCGGCCTTCTTGCGACGCGCCGCGCGCCGTCCCTTCGAGGCTGGGCTCTGGCCGTCGCTGGAACGCTTTCGGTGATCTCTCTCGTTCAAGGTTACCTGGCGCCGGTGATACAGCGCTATGACGTGACCCTTCCCGGCCTTCCACTTGAAATGGATGGAACCGTGATTGTAGGCCTGTCCGACATGCACCTGGGAACCTTGTTGGGTGAATCGTGGCTGGCCGCCCGGGTCGAGCAGGTCCAGGCTCAAAAACCCGATCTTGTTTTTCTGATCGGCGATATTTTCGAAGGATATGGTCAGTTCGACGATGCTCTCCTGGGCGCCATGCGCCGGCTCACCGCGCCCCTCGGCGTATGGGCCGTCCAGGGCAACCACGAATTCTATTGGGGCGGCGCCGGTATGAAGCGTCTCGAAAGAACGGGCTTTCCGCTTCTTCGCAATCGCTGGGTGGAAGTCGGACCCGGATGCCTATTAGCCGGCGTGGACGATCTGACCGCCGCCCGGAGGTCCGGGCGTAGAGGCGATTACCTGTCCAAGGCTCTTGCCGCAAGGCCCCCCGGCGTGACCATCCTTCTCTCCCACACGCCCTGGGAAGCGCAAGAAGCGGCCAACGCCGGCGTCGGGCTGATGCTTTCCGGCCACACTCATGGGGGCCAGATATGGCCTTTCGGCTATCTGGTACAGCTCGCCTATCCCTTACTTGAGGGACGTTACGAAGTGTCCGGTATGACGGTCATCGTCTGCCGCGGCACCGGAACGTGGGGACCGCACATGCGCCTCTGGCGGCCCGCCGAAATCCTCCGAATCACCCTGCACGCGCAGTGAGGCCGGAAGCCGGCGCAAGGGCCGCTATTCACTGGGGGATAACGTTTGGAAATGGGATCCCCACCTTCTTTTGCACAGACGAAAGGAATGGCCCGACAGCTTTGGGCTTCTTTGACTAACGAGGGAGAATCGATGAACCCGTTTCCCGAACTCAGGTTACAGGTCCTAAACCGGGCCCCCATACAGTATCAAGGCGACTACGTTCTATACTGGATGATCGCCTGCCGTCGCATGCGCTGGAATTTCAGCCTCCAGCGGGCCGTAGACTGGGCCCTCGAACTGAGCAAACCGCTGGTGATTCTCGAGGCCCTGCGCATCGGCTACCCCTGGGCCGGCGATCGCCTGCATCGCTTCATCATTGACGGAATGGCGGTCAGTGCCCGGCGACTCGAGGATGCTGCCGTACTATACTATCCCTATGTCGAGCCCCGGGCGGACGCCGGCAAAGGGCTTCTGAAACGTTTGGCCCGGCATGCCTGCGTTGTGGTTACGGACGATTTTCCCGCCTTTTTTCTGCCCCGAATGGTGCATCGGGCGGCCCGATCCCTGCCCGTGCGCCTGGAAACCGTGGATTCCAACGGCCTGCTGCCCATGAGAGCGGCGGATCGGGTTTTTCCTACGGCCCACGGGTTCCGGCGTTTCCTTCAGGCCCATCTGCCCAAGTATCTCCAGGCGTTTCCCAAACCGGATCCCTTGGAAAATGTGAACCTGCCCCGACCGGCCGATCTGCCCGAAGGCATTCGGAAAACTTGGCCCATGGCCTCGGAAGCTCTCCTCAAGGACGAACCGGGCGCCCTTTCCGGACTGGACATCGACCACTCGGTGGCCCCTTCCGACCTTAGGGGCGGCTCCGATCCCGCCGAGGAAATGCTCGATCTCTTTATCCGTCGGAAGCTCAATCGTTACGCCGAGGGTCGCAACCATCCGGACGAAGACGTCACCAGCGGCTTGTCGCCGTATCTCCACTTTGGACACATTTCCGCCCACGAGGTGTTTCAGGCCGTCATGGACAGGGAAGGCTGGTACATGGACCTGTTGGGAGCAACACCCACAGGACAAAAGACCGGCTGGTGGGGTGTGTCCCCGGACGCCGAGGCGTTCCTGGATCAGCTCGTCACGTGGCGGGAGTTGGGCTTTAATAGGTGCGTGCTGAGCCGTGATTACGACCGATACGAATCCCTGCCCGATTGGGCCTTAAAAACCCTGAACGAGCACAAACAGGATCACCGCGACTACGTCTATACTCAGGAAGCCTTCGAACGGGCGGAAACGCACGATCCCTTGTGGAACGCGGCCCAGACACAGCTCCTCCGGCAAGGCGTCATACACAACTATCTGCGTATGCTGTGGGGCAAGAAAATTCTCGAATGGTCTCCCACTCCGCGCCGGGCCTTGAACATCATGATCGAGCTTAACAACAAGTATGCCCTGGACGGTCGTGACCCCAATTCGTACAGCGGCATCTTTTGGGTCTTCGGCCGGTACGACCGGCCCTGGGGTCCGGAGCGCCCCATTTTCGGCAAAATCCGCTACATGAGTTCGAAAAGCACTGCGCAAAAACTTCGTCTTGAGGACTATCTGTACCGGTTCTCCCCGTAATGCCTGAAGAGCCAGCAACCGGTTCAATTGTACGAGGGGGACCTTTTGAAAAAGGTCCCCCTCGCGCTCCCCTCCCAAACCTTCCGAGTATGCTTTGGGCGCGATGCGCCCAAAAGGTGTGAATTTATCCGGACCAGTTCAGATCTCGGATCGTTCATTGTCGTTTTAATCCTAGGATTCCACCCTTGGGGTAGACATGGCGATGTATCGCGGATAAACTAGTATTTGTAAACGGCAACGCCCGATACTGAAAATTTCCATTCATCACGGCGCTCGATAGGAGCGTTACGGCAAAGTTTAAGTCCCCGTCCTCATTAAGACACCGGATTCCTGTCCGCCCGCTAGGGAATCCCAGTTTCATCTCCCTCTGTGTAAGCGCAGGATTCAAGACCGATTTCGTGGGAAGGAGACGACATGGAGAAACAGCGCCCATCCATCCTGTTGGCGTTCTTCGTCGAGGCCTGCTGCCTGGCAGTCACCCTCATTGTTGGAGCGTGCGTTTTCGACACCAGCGGCCTCCCGGTCGCGCCGGACGGCTACTACACGTGCGCGTCCCAGCTCAAAAGGGAAAAACGGACGAACATCCCCTTCAGCAACACGGTCACCAGGCTTTCGGTATCTCCAAACGAAACATACAGCGAGATCAAGGGATTCTTACAGGACAAGAGTCAAGTCTACAAACCCTACCGCGACATAATGAACTGGGCCGTTGTCAATACGAACTATCCCAACCTCAAGGGAGCGAATCTGATCCGGACGAATTTCGCCGACAGGGGAATAACGGGGCCCGACCAGTTACGCATCACGTGGCAGGGCGATTCGGACCAACTCTATGTGTGCTACGACTCGAGGGCCACCCGAAAACCCGACTGGCTCACCAACAATTTCACCCAAGTGAAGGATCAAACCAAGAATTCTTCTTTCTACGTCACCATCAGCATGCCCGACAAAAGCAAAACCCCGCCGGCTCCCAAAGTTGAAATGGAAGTCTGGGAATACGGCAAGAAGAGCCTCAAGGCCAACGACTCCGTCACACTTCAGGGCAACGTGAGCGGTTTCGCCCAGTGGCCGTCCACGTTTCCCTCGGGCGAAAAGGCCATGTATTTCGTTTTGGTCAGGCCCAAGGTCAACGTAACGAGCGGCGACCTGATCCTGTTGAATCTGGCGGTCGGTTGCTACCCATACGATACGGATGCCGTAACGGCCGCCGACGCCGAGTGTGAGTCCAAGAGGAAGACTCTAGGAATCGGCTATGACGTGGCAACGTGTGGCAAGGCCGCCTGCACAAAGCTGAAAAACTGCCCGGACCCCTCCAACACGTCGTCCTTGACCATGAACCGCAGTTTTCCGCACCGGTCCGAAATCGAGTTCATCACCGCCCAATCCAGCGCCAAAGTGGAGGTCATGGGCGAAACCTATACCAGGCCGGTGAACGGACATTTCCATTTCGAGTATCTGGACCTGAACGCCGCCATGCAAATCAACAGCATGGTCGTCACCCTGGACGACTTCTCCGTGGACCATGTGGGCGACTTCGAAGACATTTCCGTCGTCCTTTATGACACGACCACGGCACTGTGCAAAGACACTTTTCTGAAAACGCCCTGCGACCACTACCGGATCGCCAAGGACACTTTTGTGTGCGGTGAGAGTGCGAAAGTGAACGGCGACGTGCTGCTGTTTATCACTCGGAACGCCAATCCTCTGGACATTACCATCGACCAGGTCCAGAAAACGTTTCACCTGAAGGGCGGCCCCCTTACCGGCACGATAGACGTGGACGGCGATCCCACCACCGTAAAGATCGAAATCGACCTATTGGGTTCTTTCCTGAATTTCGCGCCCAAAGCCGTTGGAACCGAATCGGATCGATTCTCCCAATGTTCCGAAAACAGGAACCAGAAGGCCCTGAATCTTTACGCCTCGGGTTCTTATGACATTTACGATTCCATTCCCGCCAATCAGTACGAGTGGTACGAGGATTTCGGACTGGTCACGGAAAAGCTTTGGGGTACCGGTCCACAGGTGACCATCCCTCAAGGCCAGCTCAGCTTCGGAATTCACAGCATCACGTTGATGGTAAAGGACAACCACGGCATCGTTGATGCGGACACTATCGAAATCAACGTGGATGACACGATACCCCCCAGCCTGACCATCCCTCCGGATCAATACCGGTACGTGCTGTCCACCGTTCCCCTGCCCATATACGTGAACATCGGCCAGGCCGGCGCCAACGACGGCTGCTCGGACTTTGTGGCCGTATCCAACGACGCCCCGGACAATCTCCTGTTCGACGAAGGTATTCATTACGTGACGTGGGAGGCGGACGACGGAAGGGGGAACGTCACCACCGGCGATCAAAAGGTCGTTGTGGCGGTAGTGCACTTGCCGACGGTGTGCGACGTGGCCGATCTCGGCGTAGAACTGAAGGACTCGACAGCGGTCGCCAAAGCCGCCATAAATGCATGCAGGGGCATGATCCCATGTCCGGTGGATCTGGCCCTCCTCATCTCCTCCCTAAATGATCTCATCTCCGCCATGGACGGGATCTGGCCCGAAAAAGGCGGATTGAACTCCGAAATCATCTCACGGTTGCAGGAAGTCCAAGCCGATCTCAGTCAGGCGAACGTTTTCCTGAGCCTTTACAACCAGGCCGAGGACGGAAACCAGGAAACCCTCGAATCCGCCATCGTTGAACTCGAAAGCGCTATGGCGTCCACTACGGCCTTTGTGGAGGAGCTGTCACCCTGGGTCGTCTCGCATGATGGTATCTGGAAGGACGCCCCGCTGAACTCGTCGGGCAAAATGAACTTCTACGTCCAGAGCTATAGCACCGGGTCTGACTTGATCATCGCCTCCCCGGACGGTCAGAGGGCGTATGCCTTTCTGGACGCCGATTCATCCGACGGATTCGACGCTGACGACCTCGGCGGCATGGGATGTCACTTGAGCGCCACGTTCACCAGCGGGGACGCCGGCAGCGCCATGTTGACCATGCCGGACAGCGCCACCGCATCCTACGACCTCTACCGATGGTACCCCGCCTCGACCGCGGACCGTTTCTCCGGGATTTATAAAGACGCACCCGTGGGGCAACAGGCAACCGCGGAAGATTCGGCGTCTACGAACTTCTTCGTGCAAACCTACGAAACCTCGATGGTCGTTATCGCCACCTCCGACGCCCGCTCGTTTCACATCTTTCTCAACCCCATAAAACGCCAAAGAGCCGGGGTGTACGCTCTGGCCGGCGGTTCCTACTTGTCCGGGGTGCTCGGCAGTCACGGCGCAAGCGCTCGGATTATTGATCCGGACGGCAGGGAGCAGAACTTCGATCTCGAGCAGTGGTACTCTACGGCCACGTCTTCCTACATCTCCGGCGCCGTGTCCGCGGAAACCGGTGCGCCATTGCCGTCGGTGACCATGGACTTCGGCGATCTGGGGACGGTCACCACCGACACAAACGGCGGCTACAGGATCGAGACGAGCGCCTGCACCGGTTGGAGCGGCACGGCCACCCCTGCCATGGAAGGATATTTCTTTACACCTCCGTCCAGAAGTTATGCCGACGTCACCTCCAATTGGACCGGCGAGAATTATATCGCCTACACGTCCCAACCTGAAACCGTGACCGTCAGTGGTACCGTCTCTGGCCCTGCTGACACGCCACTGGCCGGTGTAACCGTGGAATTCTCGCAATTCGGCTCCACTTCCACCGATACATCCGGCCGGTACGCCATGGAACTCCCGTCGGGGTGGACGGGAACCGTAACACCCCTCATGGAGGGGCACAGTTTCGAACCGCCGGTCCGGAGCTACGAAAACCTCACCGAAATTCGCACGAATCAGGATTTTCAAGCCGCAGGAGTCCAGCCCCACGAACCGGTGATCATCACGGGAACCGTTCGCCTTTCCGGAGATCCCTTGGGCGGCGTCACGATCCAATTTGCGGGTCAGGGGTCCGCAACGACCGGCGTCGGCGGCGAGTACGCCATGGAAGTGCCGTACGAATGGAGCGGCTCGGCCACGCCCATGTCCGGCGAATACAGTTTCGAGCCGACGTTCCGAATCTACGATAACCTGACCGTGAATCAAACTTCCCAGGACTTCGAGGCCTTCGGAGGACCCGAGCCGCCGGG
>JACQYL010000078.1 GCA_016208165.1 Deltaproteobacteria bacterium | reverse complement strand
ATCAGCGACCTGCCGGCGGCCGGTTCCGCTCCGGAATGGATGAGCGAGAAAGCCATCAGCATCGGGCAGTACTTTGTGGCGTCCGGCGTGTACACGGTGTTCGGCGTGAGCTTGCCGGTGAGCGGAGCGCCCAGGTTCCAACACCACCTGTTCCACGACCTGGAGAAGCTGTACGGGGGCATGTGGGACCTGGTGGAAGATCCCTACGAACACGCACGAAAGATGATCGACCATATCGACAAGAAACGTCGGGCCCTCGGCATCGACAAGAAACGCGAACGCGTACTCATGGATATGGCCGACCGGCAAAAACTGGAAGCCGCGTAATTGACGGGATAAAGAGGCTATTGCCCTTTTTAAGGCGATTCCCCGAAGGGGGGATCGCCTTTCTTATGCTCACGAAGCCCAAGTTGCGGTCACTCTTCAACCAAGGTCGGTTCCTGCTTCTGCAATTCCCGGTTTGAAAAATCCTTGTTTTGCGCTATATAGGTTCCGCTTTGGATGGTTGTCATGGCAACGGAGCGCCATCTCACGCACGGCGGTTTCATATGCCGGCGGGGTATGACGAACTGCGACCGCCCCTCAAGGGTCGTAAGGAAGAAGAGACGGTTTCACGATACGTTTCCAGCCCGATCCGATCGGTTTTGAGGGGACCGTTCCTTGAGAAAACCGCCGTCTCCAAATGCCGTCACAGGTATCACCTGTCCGGGAGGACAATCGTTTGAATCTGGTGGAAGTCGTGCTGGTGGCCGTGGCGCTCGGTTGCGACGCCTTTGCCGTCGGACTGGCCGTGGGAACCCGCTGGAACGAGAGGAGGCAGGTTTTTCGCCTCTCTTTCCACTTCGGGCTGTTTCAGTTTTTAATGCCCCTATTGGGTTGGGTTTTGGGACGCACCCTTGCGGGCGTTACCAGCCGGTACGGCCCCTGGATCGCCGCGGCCTTGCTCTTCTACATCGGCGGCAAAATGGGGTACGAGAGCCTTCGTTCCCCATCGGAAAGGCATTCCTCGTCGGATCCTACCCGAGGGTTCAGTCTCATGGCGCTTTCTCTTGCCACCAGCTTGGATGCTTTGGGCGTGGGTTTGAGTTTCGGCCTGTTGGACCGGCAGCTGTTTGTTCCCGCCGTATGGATTGGGATCACCGCCGCTCTGATGACCTGGACCGGCATGAAACTGGGAACCCGGCTCTCACAATGGCTCGGCCACAGGGTCGGCCTGGCGGGCGGAGTCATTCTCTTTGCCATTGCAATCAAACTCCTCGTCTCATGAAAAGTCCACCCCTGTCCGTACGGTTCATGCAGCCTGAATTGCCGCACTCCCCGCAAGAGGCTCCCGTTTCATCCTGAGCAATAGCACCCGGTCGATCCGGCTTTCACTTCCCCGCCCCAAACACGCCGCGCTGTTGGGCCATCTGCATCAGGGTATCCACGGCCTTTTCCGGAGGATCCCGCCGCTCACCTTCAAGTTTGGGCTTGAGGCTCAAAGCCTCGCTGGTGCACGTGGTGACGCACAAGCCGCAACCGATGCAGCGACGGAGATCGATCTGCGCCACATCGTCATCGCCCATGGATATCGCGTCCATCTGACACCGGTCCAGGCACGTTTCGCAGGCCACGCATGCGTCCGGATCCACTTCCGCATAGTAGTTCGAGATCGTTACCTCTACGGGATTCGGGTGATGTTTAAGCGCGCGAAGGATGTTGCAGCAATCCCCGCAGCAGTTGCACATCCCGCCCGGATTCTGGGCATTGAACGGCTGGGTTACGAGACCCGCTTCGTCACACCGATCGAGTATCTCGAGGGCTTCTTCCTGGGTGACCTGACGGCCCATGTCCCGATCAATGTAATACCTGGCGTGAGACCCGAACATAAAACAGACCTCGAGCGGTTTGTCGCAGGCGTGCTCCAGACGTTGCTGCTGCACACGGCAGATGCAGGGCGCCACGGCAATCAGATCCTTGCCTTTGATGATTGCTCTGGCGTCTTCGTAGGGGGCCACGGGCCACCCCACTTCGATGGAACGATTCACCGGTATCGGCCGCATCAGAGCGGTGTAATCCTTGCACCGTTCGAGAAACGCCTCTTGGAAGTATGCCTCACATAGCTCGGCCAATTCCCGGTCCATGTCCTTGACCTGATACTCGAAAAGCCCCACTACAAAAGGCACCGCACCGTATAAGAGGCCCTCTCCCTTTTTGATGCGAAACAATAGACCCTTTTCCGCCATGCTCTCGAGCAATGCGGCCGTATGCACCGGCTCCTTTCCCGTTCGCTCGGCTACGCTTTCCGGCGGCTCGAGTCTTGGCGTCATTGCGAGAAACATCTCGGCCTCTTCCTCGGAAAACAGGCGTTTCAGCAGTCTCATTTCTACGCCCGACTCCGTGGATGGAAAGCCGACAGAAAACACGTCCAGCCATTCTCGAAGCCGGTGATACACATTTTCGGCCATGTCACTCTCCTTATCAATATTGAACCATTCGCTTAATAGGGTATCGGAACCGTTTCACGGCTTCTTCGCCATACGTTCCGATGTACGTGGTTTCCGTCAACAAAACCCAGATCCGATCCGATGTCAACTTAAAACGCCGGATCGGAACAGCGTTAAACGTGTCTTCAGACTGAAATCATGGCGGGGTTGTTTAGGAGGGAGGCGGCTCTCTTGAGGAACGGGTGCTCGGGGAGCATGGATCGAGTAAGGAAGAAGAAGGTTCGAGTTCGGACATGCTGAAGGGATCATCCTACCTGCTAAGAACGATCCCTTCGATCCTTTTGAACTATTCTTTAACTTGGATATCGATACGGAGTCTCCTCATTAATGCACCAATCCGCACTCGGCACTCCAAACTCTGGAGCCCTGTATACGCAGGTCGCACAGACTGAACTCGGCAAGTTGAATATACTTCCGGTACCGCTCAGGTACATTTTCAGCCTCGAGCAGAAACTGTTTCGAGCTCGTGTCAAACGGGCTCACAAAAGACATGGCGTTTATGAAAATATTCGTGTCCAATTCAGAAAGCTCGCTGACTTGGTCAATATCGATGAAGCGATCCCCGCAATCCACCAGCTGGGAGAGTAATTCCTGTCGAAGTTGGTTCCCTTCCGTGTCCAATTCCTCCACATGGCTTTCCGAAATAGGAATCACTTCCGCTCGACGATACGATTTCCCTTCGATCTCCCCGGCAATGCGAAACTTACCCACACCGCGAACCAATACCTGCAATGAATCTTCCTCGTCCTGATCGCATTTCACGACCAAGCCCTTACACCCCACCTCATAGACATCCGGCTTGTTCTCGTACTCAGCCTCCCAGCCCGGCTTTAGTGTGACGATCCCAAGCAGACCATCTCCGTTCAGCACATCGGCCATCATTTCAAGATAACGAGGTTCGAATATCCTAAGCGGGACCACAATGCCCGGAAACAATACCACATTGGGCAGTGGGAAAATCGCCAGTGTTTCTCTGTTTTCGTTCATGAAAGACCCCTTTTTGAAAGCGTCGGCGGAAGAGACGGCTTCGCCGCTTCCCCAACGAACATCATGTTCACTTCGTGTACATACGTTAACCTCTTTCCGGACGAATGCAACTATGCATATCCACGCGAGAACGCACTTCGACACTCCATCGTCAAGGAACCGATTCGCGGCGCCTCGGACAATGGACCGATTCGCCGATATGAACTCGAACGGAACGCAGAGTTGGGATCGAGTGCATGGTTCGTGTCTAGAAACCGGGGATATCCGGCAGACGCCGTTCTTCTCCTTGTCCATGCACTCGCCCTATGACGCCTCATCAACTCATGCGGTTGAATATCGGGGGCCTTGCACCGGCATGCGCCTCATATCAAACCCCCATCGAACCCTACACCCTTCCGAGTGTTGTTTGGACTAAAGCAGACCCCCGGTGCTGCCGATCAGTAAAGAAAGGTATGCAGAAAAGTGGGACAGACTGGATTCGGGGCTCGTCGTCCGAATCGAAATCCCGGCTTGAGAACAGGACTCTGGTATTTTTCCAAAGCCGTTGGCCTTGACTTCCATCAGTTTAGTGGATACTGATAACTTAACGTTTTGATAAAATTTCGAGGAGAGGATGAATTATGCTTTCTGTTAGCGATCAAGCTCATGAGAAATTCATAGAGTATTTCAAGAATCAGGAGCCGAAGCCCATTCGAGTCTTTTGGGCGGAAGGCGGGTGAAGCGGTCCATCTTTACAGTTGGCTCTGGATGAGCCCAAGGACAGCGATGAAGTATTCGACCTCCAGGGATTGAAATACCTGGTGGATCAGGAACTGATGGATCGGATGGCCAAAATCAACATCGATTTTATAGAGCGAGGATGGCAGTCCGGTTTTTCGATCACAGCCGAAAACTTCACTGCGAAGTCGTGTGGTAGTTCGTGTTCGTGCTGAGAAGTTAACGTATTAAACTGACCTTTTCGAAAGCGACCATAACTCTGGTTTATATGTGGGAGGTGGACAGCGCCCGATGAGCCTGATGGTCGCTTTTTTAATTTATAGGGAAGATCGGGAGATTGTCCGGATCTATCAAAACGGCGAAAAGAACCCTAGCGGTTTCGTTTCTCGGCATTCTGTTCACCCTAGTTGTGGGAGGAAGTCTTATGGCGTTTGAACTGACCAGCAAGGCATTTTCCAGCGGGTCCCCGATTCCTCGGGTGCACACTTGTGACGGGCAGGACGTATCGCCGGAATTGACTTGGACAGACCCTCCCGCCGGCGCCAAAAGTCTGGCTCTCATTTGCGACGATCCCGATGCGCCGGTTGGGACCTGGGTTCACTGGGTACTTTGGGGTATCGGCCCGGAAACGCGCACCTTGCCTGAAGGTTTGGGCAAGAAGGTTTCTCTTTCAAAGGGATGCCTCGAAGGAATAACGGATTTCGGAAGGACGGGCTATGGGGGGCCTTGCCCTCCCCGGGGAAAACCGCATCGCTATTTCTTCAAACTATACGCCTTGGACATGGTTCCCAGCTTGTCGCCCAAAGCCCGAAAATCCGACCTGCTGGAAGCGATTCGGGGCCACGTCCTCGACGAGACGAAACTTATGGGCACCTACAAGAGATAGATTTCGCCCCTCGCTCCAATGCACGCCCGGGCTCCCTTTCCGAGCCGGGTGTAGCCCCGCTCCTAATTCAAGGCGCCGGAAGTCATCCGTCGACATCCGGTCCTCGATCACTTCATAGCTCGGGGTGTCTGATCTTGCGATAGTAGGATTCCGAAAGGTAGATGGCGGCCAGGGGATTGTGCCCGGTAACACGGTCCTTTACCGCCAAGACGGTCGTGGGCGCTTCAGCATATTTGAAAAACAGAGAATCGTGCCCCACACAAAGACCCAATAGCACGTTGAAGTCCGTTTCTTCCCAATTCATGAGCTTGGCCTGGTAGATGGGATTGCACATGGGTTCGTCGGTCCCCCGGTGAATTTTTTCCTCGTCCCGGATTCCGATACGTTCTTTTGACGTCCCGCCGGCTTTGCAGAGCGCGGATACCACTTCCATACCGTATTCTCTGAAGATCTCAGACACAATCTTCGCCTCGTTGACCAAACCGAGACAGAAAGCCAATCCGATCCGCGTGTAATTCATCTTTTGGGCAAACTCACAGATTTCGACGATGCGGGTCTTTGTGGGCTGCAGCACGTACGGCCGCTGATCTCGATTGGCGTAACATTCCGCTTCCTGGATAGAAGCCTGCCGGGCAAACTCGCGGACTTCCGGTTTCTCGAACTCTTTAATGGCCTCCTGGAGGACCTGGGGTCGCGTCAAGGTGGGGCATCCCTTGGACCCGACACCCTCTGCATCCAGGCAGATCCTGCTGCCAGTTTCGAGGCTGCAATCCGCACACATGGGCTGCGTTCCGGTTTTCGCTTGGCTCATTCCTTACCTTTCCTACTCAGGCAGTGACGTGAAAGTTCCATCCCGGCGGAGAATGTTCGCATCGCATTCAAGACGCTGAAAAAGGCGGAGACCGCCTAATACATCAAGTCGGGCAGCCAGGTAACGAATTTGGGTAGCATGATCAGCACACCCGTTCCCACGATCAGTGCGATCAGGAAGGGAAGCGATCCCTTGAATATAAGCTCCAAAGGCGTCTCGCGATCCATACCGCTCACAACATATACGTTGATTCCCACTGGGGGCGTGATGACTCCCATCTGAGTGACCAGGACGATGATGACACCGAACCATATGGGGTCGTAACCCAGGTCGATTACGATGGGATAGAAGATGGGAATCGTCAACATGACCAGCGCAAGCGCGTCAATGAAACACCCCCCGATCAGATACACCAGCACGATCATGCCGATAATGGCAAAAGGCGGCAGAGCCAGCCCCCCCACCCAGGAAGCTATGGAGAAAGGAATACGAGTCACCGCCAGAAAATGTCCGAAAATAACCGCCCCGGCTATCAACAGAAGCACCATGCACGTGGTCCGCAAGGTCTCGTAAAGCGACTTCACAAATCCCGTCCAGGTAATCTGCCCCCGGATCAAGGCCAGCAAGAGTACGCCGAACGCACCGACTCCGCCTGCTTCCGTTGGGGTGAATACCCCCCAAAAGAGCCCCCCCATAACAACCAGAAATACGATCAGGGTTTCACTCATTTCGGATAGAGAACGGATTTTTTCTCTAAAGCTGAAGGTTTCTCCTGCCGGTCCTTGCTCGGGGTTGAACCGGCAATAGACCGAAATGGTCATGATGAACAGAACGGTTATAAAAAAGGCGGGCAGTATCCCGGCTACGAATAACTTGCCCACGGATTGCTCGGTGAGAATTCCATAAACAATCATCACGATGCTGGGCGGCATGAGCATGCCAAGGCTGCCCCCGGAAGCTACGGAACCCGTGGCCAGCTCGGCCCCGTACCGATATCGTTTCATCTCGGGCAGCCCGACCGTCGCCATGGTAGCCGCCGTAGCCGGAGAAGAGCCACATACCGCGCCAAAAGCCGTGCATGCGGCAATGGTGGCCATGGCCAGTCCGCCACGGGTGCTCCCCAGAAACTTATAGGCCGCGTCGTACAGTTTTCGGCTGATTCCGGCATTAAAAGCGATCTGACCCATCAGAATGAACAACGGAATGATCGTCAGGCCGTAAGAGGAGTATACGTCGTAAAAATCCCGCGATAGAAGCGCCAATCCGGCGGAGCCACCCCGAAGATAACTGAATCCCACGAATCCGATCAGGGTCATCACATAAGCAACCGGCATTCTCGAAAAAAATGCCAGCACGAGCACCAACGTTCCCAGCAGCCCTACTACCGTCGGATTCATTTGCCGAACGCCTTTTGTACGGATGTGATGAAATACTGCAGCACGACAAGACCCAGAATGGCAAAGGCTAACGACATACCGTATACCAGGACATAACTGGGAAGCTCGAGGGTCATGGATACCTCTCCGGACCTCCGCAGAGCGCCTGCGTACAAAGACATCCTCCATGCCACTGTCAGGAATAGTCCCAAGCTGAGAAAGGAAGTAACCGCATCCACTCCGGCCTGGGACCGCGGTTTGAGTCTGCGCACCAGGAGATCCACGCCCACGTGCCCTTGCGCCGCGTGGGTGTAGGGCATCGCGCACGCGATAACCGATGTGGCCATCAAGCTGACGAGTTCCACGGCTCCGAGTATCGGACGGCCGAACGCCCGGAAGATCACGTCCAAACAGGTCAGCAGCATCATGCCCACGAGACATCCGGAACCGATCCACTTCAACACATCAACCGTACGGTGTATCAGTTGAAAAAAACGTTCCATGATCCGTGTTCTCCTTCCGGCATATGGGCGTTCGCGGGCCGGTATAGGCGCCGGCCCTTGAAGTTCGGATGAGACGGTTATCGCTGCGCTTTCAGAAGGCTCCGAAAGGCGTAAGGCGGATTTCAAACAACCCTATTTCATTTCTTTCAAGGTTTCCTGCGCGTAGGTGAGGGCTTCAGCGCCGGGCAATCCTTTCTCCTTCATTGCATCTATGTATTCTTTCAGAACGGGCTGAACGGCTTCCTGCCACCGCTGGGCCTCGGCCGCATCCTGCTCGATCATCTCATGGTTCAAGCTTTTCAGCAGCTCCAACCCCTCCTCGTCGCTGTTATCCCATGCCTCGCCGTGTTTGGCAATCCATTCCGTGTTGATTTCCTGAATGGTCTGCTGGATTTTGGGAGAAAGCGAGTTCCACTTGTCCTTATTCATGACCACGAAGAACGCGGTGGTGTAGGATGACGAGATATTCCTCGTACAGAAGTCTATAACTTCTCCCAACTTCCACCCTTTGTTGGCCTCCAAGGGATACACCGCTCCATCCACCACCCCTTTTTGCAGGGATTGGTACGTTTCCGGCATCGGCATGGCCACCTGGGTGCCTCCAAGAGCCTGGACCACCTTGGCGCTGGTGCCGTGGGAACGGATCTTCAGTCCTTTTATATCTTCCATCTTACGTACGGCCTTGCCTTTCGTATGGAGAATGCCGGGGCCGTGGGCTGTGAGATACATGACCACGGTATCCGACAATTCCGTTGGCCTGAACTTCTCGTATACCGCATTCACAAGGGCCGTTGCCACGTGGCCGTTGGGATATCCCAGCGGCAGATCGCAAACCTCCATCACGGGAAAGCGTCCCTTCGTGTAGCCCAACACGGACATACCAATGTCGGACAGACCGCTGACAACGCCGTCGTAACATTGTTGGGCCTTTGTCAGTGTTTGGCCGGGGTAGTACTCTACCTTGACCTCGCCGTGGGTGCGCTTCTCGACCTCTTTACACCACGCGTCCGCCAACTGGCTTTGAATATGGGTGGGAGGAAAAAAATTCGAATAGGTGAGTTTGATCGCTTCCCCTCTGGCATACGGGACGCACGTGAACACGAAAGCCACCGCAAACAGGGCGACCGTCATCACAACAAAGATGCTCCTTTTCATTGGCTCCTCCTAAATAATTGTGAAAGTCGCGTTCTGACCCGAAGCTTACGTTTTCCCGCACACCTCCTTTCCTCAAGCTGAAGGGTCTGCTATGAAAAAACACAATGCCTTCGACTGTAACGGACGTGTTGCACCGGACCCCTGCTTTAACGTATTAGATGGAATGAGAGGGTACTTGGCAGGTTCTTTGAGAAAGCCCCACCGACAGACATGGCCCCGCCGGGGGACCTGCTGCTTTCAGGTTAAGAAATTGCATCCATTCTATGTATTCCCCGGCGGCAAAGTCAACCGCGGACCGCCCGTCAGCACGACCTATGGAATCCTTGTGCGATGTGGACCGCCAACGCAGGGGATCGGCTCCCTTTCGATCCATGACCGGGGCATCGGTTACCGGGAGTTTTTTCCGTCCGATAAGTCTGCCCGGGGAGCTTCGCGGCGCTATTAACGGTTTATTATTCTATTTTGTCTATATAAAATAGAGCAGGAACATTTTCAAGAGCATCCCATCGGATGCTCGAAACTTTCCATTGAAAGGGAGCAGGCATGCATGCTACCTCAATCGTATTCGACTCCCCTTTCGGCGCCATCGGCCTGACGGCGACGGAAGTTGGTTTGAGTCACATCGTATTTCGAGCCGAACAAGAGCCGGTTCAGACTAAGACCATGTCAGAGGCGTCCTCCGAGACCGCCCCGTCCGAGCTTTCGACTATACTGCGGGAAGCCCGAATTCAGATACTCGAGTATTTCGAGGGAACGCGGCGGACCTTTGACCTCGAACTGGATTTGAACTGAACAGAGTTCCAGAAACAGGTATGGCGAACCACCACCGCCATACCGTACGGAGAGACCCGGTCTTACGGGGAAATCGCCGGTCGGATCGGACGCCCGCGCTCCGGTCGGGCCGTTGGAGGCGCGCTACACGTCAACCCGCTTCCCCTGGTCATTCCCTGTCACCGGGTCATCGGCAAGAACGGATCCCTCGTGGGATTTGGAGGCGGACTGGACCTGAAAGCACGGCTCATCGACTTGGAGAATGGAAGAAAATAAGAGGCATTTCGAATGGACAAGACCCCGGAACTGAACCTTACAGAAAATGCCCGAACTGTTCTAAACAAACGGTACCTCAAGAAGGACGAGGCCGGCCGGCCCGTGGAAACGCCGGAGATCATGTTTCGTCGCGTGGCGCGAGCGGTCGCCGAGGCGGATCGGCTCTATGACCCCGAAGCCCCGGTCGAGGAGACCGCAAACGCGTTTTACACTATGATGGCGTCGCTGGAATTTCTGCCCAATTCCCCCACCCTGATGAACGCCGGCCGGAAGATGGGGCAGTTGTCGGCCTGTTTCGTTCTTCCGATCGAAGACTCCATGGAAAGCATCTTCGATGCATTGAAGTACACGGCGATTATTCACAAAACAGGCGGAGGGACGGGCTTTTCGTTTTCTCGGTTGCGACCCAAGAACGACATCGTCTTATCGACTCACGGGGTGTCCAGCGGGCCCGTCTCCTTTATGGGCGTTTTCGATGCAGCCACCGAGGCCATCAAACAGGGCGGAACCCGGCGTGGCGCCAACATGGGCATTTTGCGAGTGGATCATCCGGACATCGAAGAGTTCATATCATGCAAACGAGGCGACACCAGGCTCAACAACTTCAATATCTCGGTGGCTGTGACAGACCGGTTTATGGAGGCGGTCGGACAAAACGAAGACTTCCCCCTGGTCAATCCACGCACCGGGGAGGTGGTACGTTACGTAAAGGCCCGTCTTCTTTTCGACCAGATCGTGGAATCGGCCTGGCAAAACGGCGACCCTGGGTTGATTTTCCTCGACGCCATCAACCGTTGCAATCCCACGCCCCATTTGGGAGACATCGAATCCACCAACCCATGCGGCGAACAGCCCCTCCTCCCGTATGAATCCTGTAATCTGGGGTCCATCAACCTGTCCAGGATGGTCCGCAAGAAATCAAACGGAGCTGCAACCGTGTGGGAAATCGACCACGAAAGGCTCAGAAACGTGGTGCACAAGGCGGTGCATTTTCTGGACAATGTGATCGATGTAAATAAGTATCCGATTCCTCCCATCAAAGAACTGACGCTCAAGAACCGCAAAATCGGCCTGGGGGTCATGGGATTCGCGGATATGCTGATCACGCTGGCCGTGCCGTATGACAGCGACGAAGCAGCGGAAGTCGGCAGGAGCGTCATGAAATTCATTCAGGCCGAATCCAAAGCCGCGTCCGCGGAACTGGGTCGTGTCCGAGGCAACTTTCCGAAGGTCCTGGACGGACAGGAACTGATAGAAACACATCCCGAATTCGAAAGAATCGCCCGTGAGCGGGGATTCTATTCCGAGTCTCTGATGGAGCTGATCTCGACACTGGGCAGCATTAGGCGCCTCGAAGGAGTGCCGGACGATGTGAAACGGCTTTTCCCCACCGCGCACGACATCCCACCGGAATGGCACATCAAAATACAGGCGGCCTTCCAGGAACACACGGACAATGCGGTTTCAAAAACGATCAACTTCCATGGGGAGGCCTCTGTCGAGGAAGTGAAAGAAGCCTACCTCCAGGCCTATCGTTCCGGTTGCAAAGGGATCACCATATATCGATACGGCAGCAGAGCCGAGCAGGTGCTCAACTTGAGAGAATCCCGGATCGAAGAGGCCGAAGCGGCTGTAACCACGGAGGTTCACCCCATCATCGGCCCGCGCGCCAGACCCGTGAGGACCACCGGAGTCACCGAACGAATCCGGACGGGTTGCGGTAACCTTTACGTCACCATCAATTCAGACGACAAAGGCTACTGTGAAGTGTTCGCTCAGGTGGGAAAAGCCGGCGGCTGTGCCTCCTCTCAAACGGAAATGGCGGGCCGCCTGATCAGCCTCGCCCTCCGTTCGGGTGTAGACATCAAATCCGTTGCAAAGCAACTGAACGGGATCCGTTGTCCATCTCCATCCTGGGACAACGGGAAATCGGTGCTTTCATGCTCGGACGCCATAGGGCAAATCATCAGCAAGTACACCGGGGCCGAGGTGGTTAATCGGGATACCACCATGGGCGCCTGTCCCGACTGTGGCGGCGTCGTCGAGCACGAAGGCGGATGTCTCGTGTGTCGAAGTTGCGGCTTCTCGAGATGCGCATGATCCGAAACCATGACCGAAAGGAGTCCCGTTTGAAAGCGAACAGGCTGTTCGGCCGCCTGATGGCGGGCATGGTGCTGCTGTGGCTGGTTTCTCCGGGCTGCGAAGTGCTGAACATGAAAAAGGACCTGCAGAAGCTCCGGCAGGAAAACGCGCAGCTCAACGAGGAGGTTCAGCGTCTGACCAAAGCGCTGGCGGAGTCCCAAAACAAGGTGCTCGAGCTTCAGACCGGCAACTCGGAACTGGCGATTCAGATCGAGAAGAGCGCCTTTCACGAGCAGGAAATCGATCGTACGCTCCAAGGCTACAAGGCATTGGAAATCGAAAAGAACCTACTCCAAAAACAAGTAGCCGACCTCGAGGTGAAGCTGGCGTCGCAGCAGACCGTCATCGAGGACTTGGAAAAGAAGCTCAGCCAAAAGGACTCCCCGGGAGCTGAAATGCACGCTGCCCGATTCAAGGAAGGGGACTGTGTGAAGTGGTACGGGAGTCCGTACAAGGACTTGCGCAGCATGACGGGCGTAGTGGTGCGTTCATGGGATGATCTTACCTATCTCGTTCGCTGCACGGAGACGGCCATGCCCTACCTCTACGCCAAGGACGGACTCTATGAATTTCAGGAAAATAACCTCGAGCCTTGTAAATAGAGGTTTTCACGATTCCCGGTTCATCAACCAGCGCGCGCTCTCACAGGGAGTAACTACCCATGAAGGTGAAGTATTTTCCCGATACGGATACGGCGCATGTGGAGTTCACGGACAGGGCCGTTCATGAAACAAAAGAGGTCAGCGAGAACCTTTACATCGACTTGGATGAGAAGGGAAATATTGTGAGCATGACCATCGACCACGCCAAGACGAATGCAGGGCTTTGGGAATTCTCCCATCAGGAAATGCGTCGTCAAAGCGCGCGAAACGATCCAAGAATTCACTCTTCTCGTCTTCTCGCCTTTGATTCACCTTTCATTGATGTGTTCGTAATGATTACGTTGCCATACTTTCGCGCCGGGGGTGTTATGTAATTCATTGATCTGTTTGGTGGCGGCGGATTCAAATCCACGCAGGATCGCGCCAATGGTCTGCGAGGGTGACCGGGGTCCCGTAGGGGCGTATTGCAATACGCCCCTACCACGTTCCGAAATAATCACGATACCATGTATATGGGTCGGCATTACCACGAATTCATCCAACGCCACATTGGGTCGCAACTCCGGTGTATTTAACCATTGGTTCATAACAGTCCGACCTGAATCATCTAAGACCATTTGTCCGTTCACCACATCGCCGAATACGCCTTTCCGTCTCTGCGCGCATACGGTCACAAAATACGCCCCTGCCTGCGAATAATCATATCCCCGCAAACGGATGGAACGGCGGTTTCTGCTCACGCCCTCACCTCGTACACGTTTAGGAAAGGGGACGGGGTTGATTTTGTGCATTTCTGTCCTTCAACGGACAATCCATTTTCCCCGGAGACGGTATCGGCGATCCATCCGCTCGGAAACATGCACCAACACCTCTTCCACAAAATCGCCGGCCCCCGGAATTCGTTCATCCTACAGGAAGACGCGCCACTTCGCTTCAAGCGTCCAAAGTGGACGCTCTATTTCGGTGGGGCATCGATCACGATTTCAACAGCGCCGGTTGGACAGATCGTGTAGCAATCGCCGCACACGTCACATCGGGCGTGGTCGATCATATACTTCTCATCCTGTTGATAAATGGCCTTAAAAGAGCACCTTTCCAGGCATTCCCCGCAGGCAATACAGTCTTCTGTAATGCGAACCCCTCTAAACGGGATATGCTTGCCGCCAAAACAAAAACCGGTACGCAGTAATTTATGCGAGCGGTGCTCCATTTCGAAATCGAAGTCGTATACTTCCCCCCAACCACTATATAGACAAAAGGTGGTCATGGCCGGATACTTTTCAATGTCTTTTACGCCGAGCATAAACATTTCGTTGCCGGCGGCTTTTCCTTTGAGTGTCTCAAAAGCGATTTCTTTAACATCGCCGGTCGCTCGGATGGTATATCCCGGTGAAAAATAAGGCATTCCTTGTTCATTATGAGTGACGGAGGTCTTGGGAAACATGCCACAGATGGATACCGTTCCCGTCTTTGTCAATTGCGCATAAAAAGGTTTGGTGATCATGGTTCGAAAATATAATCCTTCATTATCGTGGGCAAACAGGTGGGCAATACGTGTCTGAGGAACGCCTTGGTCAATGGTGGCAAAGGTAAGGCAGCCAATTTTATCGAATTTCTCATAAATGTTTGCAATATCCACAATCATACCTTCCTTTTCTGTTTATAGGAGCTGACAGGCAATAATATACTTCTATAACTCATCAAATTCGTAATTTTATCGGTGTAAATACGCGAACACGATTCGATCTGCTGCAATACGGACTCAGTACCTCCTATGCGAGGCGAGGAAATTTCGTATCCCTTCCACGTACGTGTCTCCCGAAACCAGGAACCCGTCGTTATGGGAGCCGTGGATTTCGAGAAACGCTTTGGGCGCATTGGCCGCGTCGAACAGCCGGCGTCCGTGCTGAAACGGAATGATTTCGTCCGAACGGCTGTGCACGACCAGTACGGGACACCGGACCTCGCGGAGGTACTAGATGGTTTCGTAGCGATAGCGTGAGAGCAGCCGTACCGGCAGGTGCGGATAGAGATCCGCTCCCAGGTCCGTAATGGAAGTAAAAGCGGATTCGACGATCAACGCCGCGGGGTCGCGTTCCTTGGCCAACCAGGCGGCGATCGAGGCCCCCAGGGACCGCCCGAACACAATGATGTCCCCGGATGCGCAGGCTTTCCGATGCTCGACATAGTTCCAGGCGGCCAGGGCGTCGAGATACGTGCCCCGCTCCGACGGCCGCCCCTCGCTCGAGCCGTAGCCCCGGTAATCAAAAATAAAGGTGCTCAGATTCAGTCTGTGAAAAAGATGGATGGATTCGAGCCGGTGGGAAATGTTGCCCGCGTTTCCGTGGCAGAACAAAAGCACGCCCTTGCACGGTCGGGCCGGAACGAACCAGCCGGACAACACAACACCGTCCTCCGTACGAAAAGACACGGCGTCAAAACTCAGCCCGACCGATTCCGGAGTGGCCGCCAGGGTCTTTTCGGGAAAATAGATCAGGCGGGACTGGACAAAGTACACCAACAGCACCATGCCCAGGTACCCGCCGAACACCCAGAGGGCCACTGTACCGGCCGTTCGCCACACACCCGAATCCATGATTACGGCTCACCTCCACGCATTCCGCCCTACCCTCCCCTATCCCGGGATGTCTCCAAGACACTGCACATTCATAACAGCCCGTTGAAGAAGCCGGGTTATTACAGGCCGTTGAAAAACGATGAGATGCAAGGCGCGCAAATCCCGAGAAATGAAGGCGTACATAGAGTACGTCGCAGTGACGAGGGATGAAGCGTCACGCCGTTGGCGTGACCGCAGATCGCGTTTTTCAACAGCCTGATAAGGCGCCAATTTCCGCTCAGGGAAGAAACTCCTGTTCCTGCCACAGGAAGAGCGCGTGCCGGCAGGATACATACGCCTTCGTGCGAGCCGGGTCGTTGGTTTCCCGGTCCACCGTTTTCTCGAAACGATCGTAGTCCACCCCTCGCACCGACCGGACCGCGTATTCCTCGAGTTCCCTGCGGTCCGCTAGGGCTTTGAATCGGAAATCGCTCCCTTTCAGAGGGCCGTCGTATACTTCGATGTCTTGAACACTGGGACAGAGCTGTTTCAGTCGTTCCATGTCCGACCGGTTTCGGGCCCGTACCTCGATTTTGTTTTCGGGAGTCTCGTCCGTTACTCCAAGACAAAAAAAACCTTTCCTGGTGATCATCCACATGGTTTTTCTCCTTTTCCCGAACCGCTCACCCGAAACGTCCGTTCCGGAGACACACGCCTGGAAAAAAGCTCCTGCAGGCCGATTCCGAATCAAATAAACCGTTGACAAAGGAAAGCGCCTTTTCTACGATACGTCTATCATACATCCATTCTTTTTTGGAGTGGTTTCCATGAACGACATCGGGACGGTTCGACGCTTTTACTTTTATTATTTTAGCGGAGGGCCATGCCCATAGGCTGTCGTTTGGAGAGGACATCTTCGGCCGTGGGCGTTAATCAGCGTCCACGGCTTTTTGATTTTGACGAGGCGGACAGGGTTCCGGCATTTCGAAAAGGCGACTCATCGAACCTGCCGGAAGACCTTCTCATTAACCGATAAGGGAGAGTAAGACGATGCTATTGGGAAAACGCGTTCGAATGGAGCGAATGAGTGACAGGAATACCCGCAAGACCGTTATCGTTCCACTCAGCCACGGTGTGGGTATGGGACCGATCGAGGGGATCGTAGACATTCAGAACGCCATTGACATGGTATCCTTGGCGGGAGCCAACGCCATCGTGCTCAACAAAGGCGTGGTGCCTCGGGCGCATCGCGGAAAGGGTCGCGACATCGGCCTCGTTGTCCACCTTACGGGCGGGTCCGAACAATCCGCCAAAGTGCAGGTATGCTCCGTGGAGGAAGCATTGAGGATGGGCGCGGACGGCGTTCGGGCACGTTTGCATGTGGGCGGCAAAGAAGAAAACCGCACGCTGGAAACCCTGGGCAACATCACGCGCGTAGCCATGGATTGGGGTATGCCGGTGCTGGTTACCGTATTCCCGGTAAACAACAGTGGAAACGGCAACGTGGAACTCATCAGCCGTGGAGCCCGCATCGCCGCCGAGCTGGGCGCGGACATGGTAAGCGTTCCCTACCCCGGCTCGAAAGAGCGCCTCCGCGACATTGTGGCGTCCACGCCGGCGCCCGTCATCGTTCTGGGCGGTGAAAAAATGGATGACCCCACCCACCTCCTGTCCATGGTGAACGACGCCATGTCCGCGGGAGTCCATGGAGTCAGCGTCGGACGAAACGTGTTCCAGTACGAGAAACCGGGGAACATGGTGAAAGCCATCGGAGAAATCGTGCATCGTGGCGCCTCGGTTGCCCAGGCGAACAAGGTGCTCGAGGAGGAGCGTCTCACCAGTTCCATTTATTCTCCGCCGATCTGGTGATTTCTTCGTGTCGGATCACCAATCGTAGAGAATCTCCCAGTGTTCGTGGAAACTGGGGTCAGTCTGACTATAGCGGTAGGACCGGGTCTTGCCCGTGCCGGGTTCCTTTCCCGCAGCTTCGCGCCAGTAGCGAAGGTATATGGCGGGATCCAATTGTTTGGAATCCTGCTCCTTCTCTTTCGCCGGCGTTTTCAGGGCTTCGATCCAGGTCTCTTTCTCTTCGATGACTTTCCAGACAGTATCGAATTGCTTGCTCCTGACCCGTTCCCCTACCCGGGGAAGTCCGAGGCTTTCCCGGAGTTCCCTGAACCTATACGAGGAACGTTCACCGTGGTCCAGGATCCTGTCGCCCAGGATCATGATGCCGAGGGCGCCAATAGGTGCGGTGATCAGTATGGAAAGCACGGCCACGGCCAGAATGACTTCACCCGAAGCCACCCCCACGGCCAGCGGTATCGCTCCAATGGCGGCCTGGACGGTGGCCTTGGGGACATAGGCCACCACGCAGAAAAGCTTCTCTTTGGTGCTCAGATCCGTACCGAAAAGAGAGACATAGGTACCAACGCTTCTGAAGATGAGGCCCACGGCGATGACGGCCATACCCGCCAGCCCGGCCTTCCAGGCGACTTGAATGTTGACCTGGGCGCCCACCAGGACAAAGAGGAGAAGTTCGGCAAACACCCAGAGTTTTTTTAGCTTTTGCGAGATTATATGAGCAATGGCCTCGGATTTTTCCAGGATTACGAAGCCGATGGCCATGACACCCAGCAGGCTTGCGATGGGGACGCGGTGCTCCATGTACGTTTCCAACCAGGTCAGGAAGATAGCCGTTCCCAAGACTATGATGGTCCGCTTGGGTGGGCGCCAGTCGTATTTCATGAAAAACCGATAGAGGAGGTAGCCCGGAATAAGACCCGCAACGATTCCTAGTATGATGCTCAATGGAATCTCCATGAGATTCATCCAGAGATTTACCTCTCCACCCCCGTACATGGCCAATAACGAAGTAAATATGACGATCACGAAAACGTCATCCACGCTGGAGGCTCCGAGGAGGAGGGTTGGAATGCCCTTCTTTGTTCCACGCCCCCTGTCCATGAAATCGATCATCAGAGGAACCACCACGGCAGGAGAAACCGCGCCCAGGATGGCGCCGAGGATGCCCGCTTCCAGATAGGTTATTCCCAGGAGCCGGGGAGCCACCAGCAAGACGCCGACAATCTCGAAGATCGCCGGCACGGCGCTCATGGTCAATGCGGCCATCCCAACCCGATTGAGGGTATCGCGGTGCAGCTCGAAACCGGCTCGAAGCAGGATCACGATAAGGGCGATCTTTCGAAAATCCCCTGAAACCGTCATCATCTCGGGAGATATGAGATTCAGCAGGTAAGGTCCGATGAGTATTCCCACGAGCAACATGCCCACCAGGCCGGGCAGTTTCATACGGCGGAACAGATAATCGCCGAGCAATCCGAACAGGATGATAAACGCGACACTGATGGCCATGCGAAGACCTCCAATCAAAAAAAGCCCTGCCGGGTGGTGACCTTGCAGGGCATCTAAACAAAAAAACCCACCC
Source organism: Deltaproteobacteria bacterium (assembly GCA_016208165.1). Lineage (NCBI taxonomy): Bacteria > Pseudomonadati > Myxococcota > Myxococcia > Deltaproteobacteria bacterium. The sequence goes on along the minus strand of JACQYL010000078.1, from coordinate 10,818 downwards.
GCGGGTTCAGGTGGGGTAGGGTTCACGCCCTCCTACCCCAATGCCGTCTCGAGGTAGAAGTCATCATCCCTTTAGTAAGGGCGGTTTAAGGCAGACCTCATTGCCGAATCGATGTTTGATTCCGTTACCTCACAGGGGATATCCTGTCAAGTAGTTACTTTTCATTGGTCAAACTCGGCTACACCGCCACTGCTTGACAGTTTCTCTGCTTTTGTTCTACCTGTCTTTTTGTTTTTCATTACCGCCGACGCTTGGAGTCGAGTTCCGGACCCCATCAAACACAATGACCCCAGGGCCCTATGCAGTCCAGCACAAGTAAGGTTCTCCTCCTGTCTTTGAATTCGGACCTTCTGGCCGGCGGAGGTGAATCCGCGCTCCTTCGGATCCTCGAGGTCCGTCCCGATGTTGTAGGTGTAACCGTCCGAAACGTGGACAACGTGGATCGGCTGACCCCCAAAACCTATCTTCCTGAGGTCTTCGATCTGATACGCCGCATTAAACAGACGATTTCGGCTCCCCTGGTGCTCGGCGGCAGCGGCTACTCTCTATTCCCGGAGGAGATCCTCCGCATCACCGAAGCCGACGCGGGGGTTATCGGCGCAGGAGAACAGATCATTGAAGGCGTGATCGGCGCTTTGACCGGCCGGGAAACGCCCCAAAGCACGTCGGATGTACTCTACAGGGACGCGCCGGCAAATTCCAGTACCCGGGCGATCCCCAAATGCCCGCCCGGGAACCTGCCGCGGCGAGACCCCGATATCTTCCAATATTACCTGGATCAGTCGGGCATGGCCAACGCGCAGACGCAGCGGGGTTGCCCCTTCAGGTGCGCGTATTGCACCTATCCCAAACTCGAGGGACGAACGCTGATCGCATTTCCTGTCGAACAGGTTCTGGACGATTTGAAAGGCCTGGCGCGCGGGGGGGCGCGCTACGTGTTCTTCGCGGATTCGGTGTTCAATGCATCCCGTTCTCACGTCCTGACCTTGGCCGAGCGTTTCATCGAAGAGGGATTGAACATCAAATGGGGGGCCTTTTTCGCTCCCAGAGGACTGAGGACCGAAGACTTCGGACTCCTGAAACGAGCAGGCCTCACTCACGTGGAGTTCGGAACGGATACGCTCGCCAATGACACCTGCCGGTCTTACGACAAATCGTTCAGTCCGGAGGACGTGCTCGAAGCCGACGAAGCCGCACAAAAAAACGAACTCCACGTGTGTCACTATCTTATTTTCGGAGGCCCGGGAGAAACCATGGAAACGGCCGGGGAGACGGTGTCTCTGGCGCTCCGTTTTACGCACTCCGTGATCATGCCTTATCTCGGCATACGTATATTCCCCGGTACGGAAATCGCCCGGTTGGCCGAGGAGGAAGGCTTGATTCTTCCCGGTGAAAGCTTGCTCGATCCCAAATTCTACGTTTCCCGCAGCGCCGATCCCGCGGCCCTCGAGCGGATGGTGCGATCCATGACGGCAGGGCGCGCCAACTGGATCTTCCCGGACGAGTTCCCAAAGCTCCAATCGAGACTGCAAACTCTTCGCGGAAAAGGCCGGATAGGACCCCTCTGGGAATTCACACCCTATCGGAATACTTTCTTGCGTCTGGATGGCTCATCTTGAAATCGCCGGCGGTTCGCATTCGGGGTAGCGGCGCGGTGACTCCCTATGGGGCCGGAGTTCAGTCCTTATGGCAAGGGATTGAAGAAGGGCGTCCGGCGGTCTCGCCGTTTTCCGGTTTCGAAAACGAAGGTCTCCCACAACTGGTCGTGGGTAAGGTTCCGGACGCCGTCGATCGGCTGCAGGCATTCAACGGACTGGGCCGGGATGGAAACCGCGCCGCCTTCCTCGCCGGTATCGCCATCGAAGAGGCTTTGCGTACGGCGAACCTGTCGCCCGGAGATCTCGAGGGACCCGGTGTCGCTTTGTTCCTTTCCACGACCAAAGGCCCCATATCCGCAGTGGAACGGTTTTGCCTGCATCGAAAGAGATCCGGAGATGAATGCATGGTCACTCCCTCGGACCTGGCCGGATTGCTGGCGCGGACGCTGAACATAAGCGGAACCGTGCAGGCGGTCTCCAGCGCCTGCGCTTCCGGCGCCGTGGCCATAGCCCTGGCGGCGGATCATCTGTCCTCGGGTCGATGCGATCGCGCCCTGGTAGTGGGCGTCGACATCCTGAGCGCGTTTATCGTCACCGGGTTCCTGGCGTTGAAAGCCCTGAGCTCGAAACCCGCGCGCCCTTTCGATGTCGACCGGGACGGATTAAACCCGGGGGAAGCTTCCGCGGCGATTATTCTTGACGTCACGGACGAGAACTCCGGCCCTTTTGTGAAAGGCTGGGGTCTTTCCAACGACGCTCATCACATCACGGGACCGGATCGGCACGGGTCGGGTCTTGCGCATGCGATCAGGGCCGCATTGAACGATGCGGATACGACGCCCGACCGAATCGGGGCTTTAGTGGCTCACGGCACCGGCACGGTGTTTAACGACGCCATGGAGATGCGGGCCATCGAGGCGGTTTTTAGCCCGACCATTCCTCCTGTTTGCGGCATCAAGGGCGCCGTCGGACACTCCTTTGGCGCAGCAGGACTGGTCGAGGCTGCTCTGGCCGTCGAGATGCTTCGGCGCCGAAAGGTTCCGAATACCCTTGGACACGGGCGATGCGAAGAAGAAGGCTTCCGTTTCAGGGGAGCACCGCTGGAACAGGATCGGATTCTAAGCTCGAATTCCGGATTTGGCGGCGTGAACGCAGCCGTGGTAATAGGGAAGGATGATTCGTGGCCATTGTGATCACCGGAGGTGCAAAGGTCGACAAAGCCGGTGTCGAGACGCTCCACGGAGCGCTTATCCCATGGGACTCCAAAGTTGCCTCCTCGAGCGGCTCCTGGGTAAGCGGATTGAAAGGCCGTACGTTTTTCGATACGCCGCCGGCCCGTTTCGGGAGAATGGACGCATTCAGCAAGCTCACCGTGGGGTGCGCCCATCTGGCCCTGAAGGACGCCGCAGCCGCGGGTTCGGAATCCTTCCCGGAAGGAATCGTGCTGGGAAGCCTTATGGGGTGTCTGATGACCGATATACAGTACTATGCCCCCGTCTGTGATAAAGGACCGGAGCATGCAGGTCCCCTGCTGTTCTCGTATACGCTTCCCAATGTGGCGGTGGGAGAAGTCTGTCGCGAATTCCGCTTGTTCGGACCCAATACCGTGATCTCTTGCGGTGAGGATTCGGCCTTGGCGGCGCTTGTCGTGGCGCATGGATGGCTGTCATCGGGAAGAGCTTCCGCCCTTCTGGCAGGGGGAGTCGAAGCCGTGGACTCCCGCGTTGCGGAGTTGTGCCGCGGTGACTCGAATGCGGACATCCGGTCTTCAGCTTTTCTCTTCCAGTTGGAGCGTCAAGACGAACCATGGCAACCCGGCCTTCCCACGATTTTAGGGGGAGAGTCGGAATTTTCTCCATCAGGCTTTTCGATCGAGCGATCGGTCGACCTGGGCAATACCGGCATGGAGCGGATGTGGCACATGCTCAACATGGGCGGACGCGGTTTTCGAGCCATTGATGTTCGTGATAAAGAGGGCTATTCTTCAAGCTTAAAGGTTTTCATCGATACGGAGAAACATGGAAGCACTACAAGACATCGAACACAGATTAAAAGCGCTGCTGATTGAGGCCCTGGGCTTCGAGGATTTGACTCCGGACGATATCGACGCGGAAACGCCCTTGTTCGGCGAGGACGGGTTGGGGCTGGACTCCGTGGACGCACTCGAATTGGTGATGATTCTGGACAAACATTTCGGCATCGTCATCGAAGACCCGGAAATGGGGAAGGAGATCTTGGCGAGCATCCGTGTCATGGCCGAATACGTTCTCAACCATCGCAAGAAATAGCGGGAGCCGAGTCCGGAAAGGTTCCGCGCGGCGAGTAGGCCGCCTCTTTGAGCCTTGACGGAATCTGCGCGCAACTATATGGTCTGGTAACAATGCTTTCGTTTCCGCGGAGAACCGTTCGAGCCGTGTTCTCTTTCGCGCAGGCGACGTAAACGAGAGCCGAGAAATCCGTGTCCATGGAGGAGGTTCTAAGGCGTGGGGCCGGATGCACCAGGTCCGACACGTGCGAGGTTTGCGTCCCAACATGCCGGTTGAGACGTTCTCAAGGATCCGTGGTCCTGTAACTTCCCATTTGGGGCTCAGGTGGATGTCGTCTCTCCGTGCTGTCGGGTGGGACCCATCCTTACAAGAAGACTTCCTCCCGTTTTCTCCTTTCAGTTCAGCCTTCCGGGGGATCAACCTATGAGAAAAGCGCCGTTGGCGGTCTTGATCTGTATAACCGTGACCCTGTTCACTGCGTCCGGGTGTATGATCCTGGGCAAGAACAAGGAAAACAAATCGTTCGAAAGTGAAAAGATAGAACAGCTGAAGCCTGGAGAAACCACGGCTTCGGACGTGCTCAAGCTGCTCGGCACTCCGACATCGGTCGTTAAGCTCAGCAACGGCAATGCCTACATTTTCAAGCGAGTGCAAAGCAAGGGAACCGGATTGATTCTGTTCGTGGTCAACATGGGGTATACCAATACGCATTACGATCAGTTGGTCTGTTTCTTCAACGACCAGAACATCCTTACCCACTACGGTCTGACGATGGATGCAGAAAATGCCCGTTACGGCCTTCCGTAATCGATTTCTCCAGATCCTGGTGGTATTGGTTCTGTCCGTCGGGTGTAGCGGCTGCTCGCTGCGATTGCTCTGGCATGAAGACGGACGGGCGGTACTCCCTCATGACGAGGACCTGGCGCCCGGAAGCACCAATCTGACCCAGGCTCTGGCCGTATTGGGCGCTCCGGACCGCGTCATGGAACTCAACGGCGAAAACGTGCTCGTCTATCAGCAGTCCTTTACCGACAGTCGCCAGATTTCTTTGGGAATTCCCCTCCAGTCTTTCTACACCTCTCTGATCAAATTTTCAGGCTCGGGCGAAGTGGGCACGTCCAACTATCTGATTCTTTTTTTCAACAGCGATTATCTACTGACGCGAAAGATCTACGAGAAGAATTCGGACGCCCCTTTCCTTGAAACGCTTATGGCGGAGCCGCCACGTAACAAGCAGACCAAACCCTACCCGGCAAACGGAAAGAATTCCGATCTTGTGATTACCCCCACACCGCCGGTTCCGTCGGGTTCCCGATAGATCCGTGGAGCATACCTCGACATCCCATGGAGCGATGGTCGAACACGGGTTTGACCGTTCCTTGTACGGTCTTGTTATTCGACATTGAGAGCGTGTGGAAACAAGAGACGCCTTCATCCCGGTCTTCGTCGCTTGTGGACCGGAGTCAAGGGCTGCAAGCAGAGGCGCACCTGCATCGTGTTGACGCGCTCCGATCTCTTTGAGAGGGCTGGTTCGTCGCAGATCCTGAGCCTGCCCGCTGTGAGCCGGTCGAACCGGTCGATGGAAAACCCGCGTCAACAGGACCTTCGGTTCCCGCCGTCTTCAAGGCGTATCTCCTCAGACGGTTAGCTTTTCCCCGGCGCCGGAATCCCAGTAGTTGCGCGCGCGGACGAAACGGGGCAGATGTCTGAGCAGCACCGAATACGAATGGGGAGACTGCCACATCATGCGGATGTATTTCCGATGTACTTTTGCTCGCTGATAATAGCTCTTCAAGAACAAACTGTAGAGCTCATCCAGACGGGCCTTCGAGGAAATACCTTCCGGCACGAAAGTGAAATTCAGACAGTTCATCATGTCCCAATTTTCCTCGAATCGACCGAACTCATGGATCCGCCGATAGATGGGAGAACCGGGAAACGGCGTGAATTTGGACATGTTCATATCGTCGAGATCCAGTGACAGAATGAACCGGATCGTGCGCTGGATCGTCTCCTCGGTCTCCCCGGGCAGACCCATCATAAAAAGGCCCTTAACCCGCAAACCCGCCTGTTTGATCATGGCGACGTGTTCGTGAACACGCGCAATCTGCACGTTCTGTTTGTGAAAGGACACCAGTCCGGGGTCTCCGGATTCGATACCTATGCTCACCATCCAGCATCCCGCCCGTTTGAGCGCCTTCAGTAAATCACGATCGATATGCCCCATGTGAACCGCGCAATTGAACGTCAAATCCAGCGGTTCCGCGGCGAGACGATCACAGAGCTCTTTTACCCGCGACCGGCGAAATGTGAACTGGTCGTCGTAGATGTTGATGTGGCGAACGCCGAACCGGCGGCGGAGATATTTCATCTGCCCGTACACATAGTCGGCTGAATTGAAGCGGTAGGATCGGCCGTAAACGGATCGGTCACAATAGCTACACTGATAGGGACATCCTCGGCTGGTGACCATGGTCGCGCCGGGGAAGCGCGGATAGTTGAAAATCGGCAAAAGATACTTTCGGGGAAACCCCTCGATAAGATCGTAAGCGGGAAAGGGCAGGAGATCCAGGTCCACCAGCTCTTCTCTCGGTCCGGCCGTGCGAATGCCGTCGCCGTCGCGACAGAAAACCCCGGGGATGGAGGATGGCGGTTTTCCCTCCGCCAGGCCCAGCATGGCCGGCTCCCCTTCACCGGCCACGACCATGTCTATTGCGGGAAAGCGTTCGAGGATGGCCCCTTTGAGCGACGATACATGCACGCCACCGAAAACCACCTTCAGGTCCGGCATGTCTCTTTTGATCGCCTCGATGGTCCGGACGCCGTCCAAAAAACTCGCAGTGGTGCAACTCAGTCCCAATAACCGAGGTCTCAGGCGCATCAGCTCGCTCACCAGGCGATCCGGAGGAAGGGGACGCGCGCACAAATCGAATACGCGAACCGGAATTCCATGTTTTCGCAGCATGCCCGCGATGCTCAGGAGCCCTAATGGAGCCATGCGGTTCGCCAGGTGCGTAATGTCCGCCTGTCCTCTTACGTAACCGAATCCTCTGGGATGAACCAACACTACGGGTTCCATGGATTCCTCACGAACGCATTGCATATTCGATAAACTCGTAAAAAGCCGAAAGCGGCCATTTTCCGTCATTCCGGTGAATGCCGAAATCCGGCATTTTCAAATACTTCCGGATGCCGGATCGGGCCCGGCATGTGGAAAAAGAACGCCGTGTCTTAAGTCTTATTCGGGAAGCAAATCGTAGAAATAGGTCATGACATCCGAGCGCGTTAGAATTCCGATCAAATTCCCATCTTCCATCACGGGCAGCCGGCCGACATCATGCTTCAACATCAGACGAGCCGCTTTCAGAGGACTGTTTCCGGGCTCGATGCAGACGACCTGCCTGGACATAAAAGCCTTTACAGGGGCCTGCCATTGGTCTTCCCGTTTCAGTTTGGACAGATCCCGCTTGGAAATCACGCCAACCAAACGCCCATCTTCCAGGATCGGCAAGCCGGAATGGCCGCTTTCGTACAGAATATCAGACACCTCCTTCATAGATGCTTCCGGTCCTACGCTCCTTACCGGGAAAGACATCAGATCGCTGATCTGCACGGAGGTTTGCTGGTTTCCTTGGACCAACTCGAGAATCCATTCCTCGACCGCTTCCGGATTCACGTCCTTCAGCACGGCGGAAGCGGCCGCCGGATGTCCCCCTCCTCCCATGCTTCGCAAGATTTTGGATACATCCACTCCTTCGTCCGTGCTTCGTCCAATCACCATACACCGATTCCGTTTTTCGTCCGCGAAGATACCGAAAGCCGTATCCACGTTCATGATATCGCGATACATGTGAACAACGACGGATAAACCGGGCGTGTGGCCCGTTGTCACGACGCGGGACATGGCGAGCCGGGATCCTTTGATCATCGTCCGGCTGCCATGACTCAACATATCGAACAGAACGTCCTTCTGTTTTGGGCCGTAGGTAGGGCGAAGGAAACTATTAACCACGTTCAGATCGGAACGTTGATCGAGGAGAAACGCCACGGCTTTGGCGTCTTGAGCCGTGGTCGAGGGAAACGTCAAATTCCCGGTGTCTTCATAGATCCCGGCCAGGAAAAGCGTGGCGTGCATCGGGGAAAGGAGAAGCCTTTTCTCTTCTTCCAGGCGCTGCACGAAGATCGTGGTCGCGGCGCCCACCTCTTCAACGCACGACCAGGAAGAGACGATATCGCCGGTTTCCTTGTGGTGGTCCCAGATGTGGATATCCAGGTCATTCCTGCCCATGAGGCCGTTGATTCCCTCGAGGCGATCCCAACGATTGGCGTCCACAACTATAAGCCGTGAGACGGCTTCCAAGTTCAGATCGTTTGCCGTCTCGAGGTCGAAAAGGTCCTTATGAATGGACAGAAATGCCTTGATGTTCGGATTCACGTTTTTGGGCAGGAGCGCCACCGCCTCCGGATAGATAATCGAGGCCGCGACCAGAGAAGCCAGCGCGTCAAAGTCCGTGGCTTTGTGGGTGGTGATCACTTCCACTACACTCTCCTTCGCCGGACGGTTAGGAAACTACGGATGTCCCGCGGAACCGGCGTTCTGTTTTCTCTTGAGTTTCAGAAACAACTTGAACATCTTCTGCTGCCGGCTTTCTTTGGAGTAGAACGTCTCCCACGCATACCGGTGTAACTCGTCCAATCGTTGAGGACTCATGTGCTTGGGCTGAAACACCGTCTCCGAGGCTGTGTACCGTTTCCAGTCTTTGTGCAGAATCCGTCCCTGCTTCTCCAAATCAACGTAGGCCTGAGAGTGGGGAAACGGCGTAAGCACCGTAAACTCAGCCATATCCAGATCCGCCTCCAGAAGGAAATCCACCATCCTGTATATATCGTCTTCCGTTTGATCGTCCAAACCCAGCAGAACCGTGCCTTCGACACCGATACCGTGATCTTTCAGACGCCGGATGCGAGTCCGGGTTTTTTCGGACCGGTCGTACACGGCTTGGTACACATACCAGCAACCGGCCTCCGCCGCTGCTTTCACCACTTGGTCCGTATTGAATAACGGGTGACAAATCCAGTACTTCTTCAGCGGAGCGATGGCTCGGAACAGATCGAGGACCCATCCGCGATCCTGGGCCAGCGAGTTGTCCACAAAAAAGAGACGGTCATTTTCAATCCGCGCCATCTCTTCTACCACTTTTTCAGGGGGCCGGGGACGAAACGTTCTTCCACCCAACACAGGCACGCAACACGGATAGCAGTTGAACCGACACCCGCGGCTTGCGTGAATCAGATCCACCATGCGCACCCCCTTGTAGGTATAAAGGTCGTGATTCAGTATGCTGCGGTCGGCGGGCGGCAGGGTGGACATATCAGGATATCGGTCCGGCCGGTATACGGGGCGCAACCGTCCTTTCTTGAAGTCCTCCATGACTTCGGGGAAGAAACCCTCCGTTTCGCCCAGGAAAACACTATCCGCGTGGGCTGCGGTCTCTCCCGCATGCAGTGAGGCGGCAATTCCGCCGAAAACAACGGTATGACCTTTTCCGCGGTATTCGTCCGCGATTTCCCAGCCTCGGGGCGCCTGGCAGGTGAGCATGACGGATACGCACACCAGGTCCGCCTCGATGTTCATGTCCAATTCCTGAACGTTTTCGTCCGTGAATACGATCTCGACGTCGTCCGGCACGCCGGCTGCAAAACATACCGGGCCGTGCGGAGGAAGATTAAACGGTGTCTGATGCGGCATCTTGGGCCACTTGGGATAGATCAGATGAATCCTCATGAGCCTTTCCCCATCCCTTGCGTTAATCGCTTCCACAACGCGCCCCGTCCCAGGATCTCATCACACAGGACGTAGGAGGTGATGATCGTGCCCATAATACCGGGAGTGCCTACGGACTGCCCCGCGAAAAACAGATTTCGCATCTTGTTCCTGGACCGCATATGGAATATGCCCTGCTGGTGCACTCCCTGACTGACGCCCATGGCTGCTCCGCCGTGGCTGCGGGTGTAGTGGAGATTGGTCAGAGGGGTGGCCGCATCCATGTTCAGGATGTTCCCATCGATCTCCGGACAGACCCGGCGGACTCTGGAAACCATCTTTTCGGACATTTCAGCCTTGAATTTCAGATACTCCGGAGGGCGCTTTCCATGTTTCGAACCCTTCCACCGGGCGACTCGATCGAAATCCATCCACGACAGGATCTCGAGCATGTGTTTTCCTTTGAACGTTCGATCCATGGTGGAAGGGGAAATGAAATACAATCCTTCATCCCAGTTCTTCCCATAAAGAAAGTTGTTGGTATCCTTCAGGGACGTAGGAGCCGTTCCCAGCTCCAGAAACACCAGAAAACTGCCGGGTGCATCATCAAATTCCTCGATCATATCTCGAAACGTGGGCCGGAAGGCCCGGGGGCCGGCGATTTCGAGAATGGTCTTGGGGTGGGGCGTAGCAATAAACAGGTCGCCTTCAAAATGCCCCCCTTCCTTCGTCTCGACCGATTTGACGTACATACCGTCGACTTCGAACCGGCAAACGTCGGACTCGCACTCGAGACTTCCTCCCAATTCCAGAAACCTTTCCACCAGGGCGGCGACCAGAGCGCCGCCTCCACCCTCGATTCGCCAGGCGCTCTCGATGATGGAACCGTTCACCATGCAGAAAAGCCCGAAGGGACACACGTCAGGACGAAGGGAGGTACCCCATGAAAGCATATAAAGAAATTGTCTCAAATCGGGATCCGCCGTGAGGTTGTCCACCACCTCCTTCACAGAGACATGCAAGTTCAGATGCCGGGCATCCGGATCCATTCGCTCCAGATTATACCAGGAGAAGGAGGCCATGGTTTGCAGCATCATGCCCTTCAGCCTCATCAGGCCGCCGTGACTTCCGGGGAAGCGCCGGTCCAAGGCCTCGAACACGGCGTCAAAACCGTTGGGCAGATCCAGTG
>JACQYL010000077.1 GCA_016208165.1 Deltaproteobacteria bacterium | reverse complement strand
TAGGTGAGAATGTTGGCGCACCGGCGGTAAACCTCCGCGGCCTCCGTTCGAGACAGATACCGGTCTCCCTTCCTCTTATCCCACAGCAGGATCCGCTGAATTCCACCCGGTTCATCTTCGTGCAAGTGCCATTCATGATGATCCTCGAACCACTCGCTCATCATTACAGCCGCTGTTGAATCGCCGAAAGGAATCTCGGCCGCAGCGGCGATTCCGGGCAGGTATCCGTATCCCCGCAGCCGGTTCAAGAGTTTGATCACATCGAGCTCCCGGTGAAGACATCGTTTGCCTCTGTCGGTCACCGCGGTGCTGGTCGCAAACGTAAGCGTCCGGTCGTGAACCTTTATCTCGATACTCGCAATGTGGTAAAACGTTCCATGTTTCTCACTTCGAATGCGGATTTCTTTGATGTCCCGAACCGAAGCGCCGCTATGGCGCAGACGGAACGCCGCCGCCAACCGCATGCCTCCTTCCTCCAGAAGAAACTGCTCCAAAGCGTGGAAGTAGTCACGCAACGTCAGGCTCGAATGGGGTTTATTAGGAGCGAGCAGAAAGGGAAGGCCGAGGTTCGATTCGTCCATCTCGATATCGCCGGCGGGGGACGCGAAAAACAAACGCAAGGAGCAGGCCGGGGCGGCGGGGACGCCCAACGATATCACAATCCTTCCAGGGCCTGAGACGCCATTTGGCCCACGGTGAAGTTGGAGAACCGTCCGTCGTCATATCTGCGGACAACGGTCGTCTCATTCCGTAGACGTTCGAGTTCCTCTCTAGCGTCCGCATATCCCAACAGCCCCAAGATCCATGCGGCATAGGCGCGCGTCATCGGGTCCGGGTCACGAAGCATGGGAAAGAAGCGCCGGGCTTTACTTTTCAAAATATCCGGTTTTGCCTCGGCAATTCGTCCCAGACTCCAGAGCACTCTGGGCCTGAGTTGAGCATCCGTGACGAAATTGAACAGATGTGGAACGTAGCCCGAAAACACTGCCGGCCGGTTTCGGATAATCTCTCCAATGGCGTCCAAAGCGCCCCAGGAGGACGCCGCCGTATCCGTCAGAGCGCTGAAGAGCCTCTGAAGCAGGTTGGACACGGCATTGGGGTCGTCCTCTGCGATCGCCGCCGCCGCCCTGCCCAGCATGTCCGCTGCTCGCATGCGGAGGAGTTCGTCTCCCGTATAGAGCAAACGCTGAAGATCTCTTATGATCCGTTTATCCTCGCGGGCCGCGGTCAGCAATGTTTCGGTCTCGTATCGCTCCACAAGACCTTCAATTTCCTGTTTCGTGAAGGCTTTCGTCTTCGGTCGCCCGGAGGCTTTCCGCGGCGGTTCGCTTTTGCCGGCGCTCACGGCCCGTTGTACGCCCTCTTGAGTTACCTCCCGGATGTCCTCATGCATACGGATAAAAAACAATACGCCACGGATGGCGCGGCTTTCCAAAAACCCGCCGGGAACGATCAAATGATTTTCCAGATCGTATTTCTCCACTCGCTCTTCAATGTAGTCGTCCCCGGGCAGCAGGCTCCAGGCCAGATCCCAGTCCATGTTGCATGCGAACATCAGTGCTTCGATCATCGCGGTCCCGAGATTATGGCCGGTTATGTCGCATGCGAACACGGCCCCGCAAGAGCAGGATCCGACCGGCATTTCAGTCGGTCGTCTCATAGCCCCTTCCCTGGGCTTTTCAATCGGCATCCCGCAAAACGCACAGGTCGGACGTCGAACGAGTTCCCTTCCTGCAAATGTGCTGCGCATTGATTCCTTCACTCTCTGCCATCAAAATCCAGAGCTATCCCGCGACTCTCTTCATCATATTCGAATTCCACGATGTCGAACCCGGACCCTCTGGACTTGAACGTTATGGTCCAATTCCGGTAGGCATCGCCCGCGAATTCACAATTGAGTACGCCGGTTCGGGCGTCCAGGTCCTGGAGTTTCGGCACTACGTCCTCGAAGAACACTTCATTGATGAGCGCTTTGTCTTCTTCAGTCAGCTCGGGCTTTAACTGGTGATGTGAGGCCATAGATGCTACCGGAGATCACGGATTCCACAAACGGCTCCGGACAGAGCTTCCACCCGGTCCGGTGAAGGAGGGAAAGAGGTTCCTAGCGCGTAGGACCTGGAATATCCACGGTTACGCAATGATTGCCCTGACTGCAAGATTTTGCGGTGATCTTAGGCTGTTTACCGCCTTTTCCGCTCCCCATCACGTAGTTCGTTCTGCTCACCACGCGTTCCAGGGTTTCCGAACCGCATTTCGGACATGTAAGCTCGACGGTGTCGTCTGAGTTCGATAGGATGCTTTCAAAAAGATGCCCACATTGGACGCAGCTGAATTCGAAAATCGGCATAACATAGACTCCAAAAAATACCCACTGGATTCGCCCCGCCGGTTCGAGGCCGCATTTCCAGCTCAGCCGGGCCTTGACTCGATTCATACTCCGGGGCGGTCAATCGCTCTCATCCGCCCCGAACAATGCCCCAAGACCGCCGTTCGTGGATTGGACAATGAGCGGAACCGGCGACCACGGCAGCGGTTTTTAAGAAAAAAAGGCGCTGAGGTATGTTGATCACACCTCACGCCTTTTTCGATTTCTGTCAACAAGAATACCCAGCCCTGAATTCTTGTCTTTGCCTTCGGGTTACACACAACCCGTTGGTTTCGGCAATCCCGCCATCTTACAAGCGCCCTTGCCCGGTCCGGACGGGAACAACTCATAGATGTATTTCAGTTTGTAGCCGGTCACTTTAGACAGAATTCGCACCATGGGGGCGATTCCGTTCTTCCTGTAGTAGTCCTGCAGCACGGTGATGACTTTCCAGTGTTCGTCCGTCAGATCCTGGATGCCTTCCGTGGATTTGACATATTCGACCCACGTTTTGTTCCAATTATTGAAGTCATCAATGAAGCCGTCTTCATCAACGCTGAATTTTTCTCCCCCGAATTCAATCTCCGGCATCTCATACCTCCTAGTTTGTTGTAAACATCTTAAGTTTTAAATCCTAACGTGCTTTCAAAAGGTTGTCAAGCACCATTACTACCTATTACGATTCCCGCCAATCGATCTCTCGCGCACGTTCCGGCCACTGTTTATGCCGAACCGGTTCCAGCCATCATGAACGCGCCGCAACCGGCGCCGATACCCCGTCGCCTCTCCAACCGGTATCGACCGGCCCTGCGGACCATGGCCTCAGCCCATTCCGGCGTCCCGGCCGCATGTATATGAGTATAGAGCGCCAACACGTTTCGATACACCAGGCCGTCCCGGCCTTCCAGGCAACCCACTCCGCGCTCCATCTCCAAGGCGCTCGTCAACGGCAGCCCGCAAGCCTCCGGTTTCGAATAATGGAACTCATGCCCGTGCAGCCTGGCGCCCACTGGGAAAAAGGGATTTCCCTTATCCACCGTGAGAATACTGTATCCATGACCCTGGGGCCTCGACTTCATCTGGAATCGCACCGGAAGGATGCCCATCATCGGAAACCGGCCGTCTCGGGTAACCAACTCCTCGCCAAGCATCATCAATCCGCCGCACTCGGCGTATACCGGCAGGCCGGCCTCGACCGCTTCCCGGAGCGAGTCACGAAATACATGGTTGGAGGCAATCTTTTCGGCATGCGTTTCCGGAAACCCCCCACCTATATACAGAGCGTCTATCTCCGGCAAAGGACCCGGTTCGAGGGCGCTCACCTTCACCAGTTCCGCTCCTAAGCTTTCCAGGGCCTCGAGGTTCTCCGGGTAGTAAAACCAGAAAGCACTGTCCTCTATCACTCCAATTCGCGGCCTTCCATGCGCGTTCAGCGCTTGGAGTGACTTCTTTTCCGACTGGACTTCCAGCGTCGGCGCCGAATCGGCCAACGCAAGGACGTGTTCCAGATCAATACTGGTCTCCGCCAGGTTCTTCGTGTTGCGCAGGACCTCTTCTCTCGCCGGGTGCTCCTGGGGCGGTACGAGCCCCATGTGGCGCTCCGGCACCAGACCCTCGGCCAACCTCTCCACCACTCCGAGCACGGGGAGGCCCGTGTATTGCTCCACGGTTCGGCGAATCAGGGTTCCATGCCTGGATCCACGGATCCGATTCAGGATTACTCCCCCGAAATGAACGTCGGGGTCAAAATGCATGCACCCCAATACCATGGCGGCCACGGTTCGCGTTGCCATGGTACAATCCACCGTGAGAATTACCGGAGTCCGGGTCAGTTTGGCCAATTCCGCCGTCGAAAAGGTCCCCTTTTCATCCATGCCGTCGAAAAGACCGCGATTCCCCTCAATCAGAGCCAAGCAGCCGGAAGCATGCCGCAAAAGCGATCTCAAGGTCGCTTCGTTGCCCATCAAAAACGGGTCCAAATTATAGCACGGACGACCCGCGGCCAGCGCCAACCACCCCGTATCAATAAAATCGGGGCCTTTCTTGAACGGAACAACCTCCCGGCCCATCCCTATCAGGGCGGCAATCAATCCCATACTCTGGGTAGTTTTACCGGAACCTCCTCGCAAGCCTGCGAGGATCAATCTTGAAGAGCTTTTTGGCATGAGTTGCGGGTCGTATCAGTGCGCCATACGTTCTTACCGCATCGCTACAAAGAAAGTCTACAGCACCCGGTCATCCTTCCCGTTTGAAAACGGCCGGATGCGGCACTGCATCGGCTC
>JACQYL010000076.1 GCA_016208165.1 Deltaproteobacteria bacterium | reverse complement strand
CGCGGGAGAAACATGGTTACTGCTCATGCATGGAGCATCCCAGGATACGTGTGTCATCATAACCGCCTGTATTGATGAATGAAGCCGGAAAGCATCGGCACACCCAATAGATCATTCTATGGGGCCGGCAACCACCGATCCCGACCCCAATTATAAGTCCGAAATCGGGTCTTTATGGACAGACACTAAATAGAGCCTCTAATGCCGGGCGAACCGGAAAGGACTGGGAGCGCTCGGCTGTTTCCATGTTTCAAATCCGAACCGGCGATTGTGAAAGACGTCGTCGGTTTTTTTGTTCAGCGGGGTTTGCCTATACCGACATTCCATCTGAGGCCTCTCCGATCACTTCGATATCGGGATCCGAATCGAGCATAACCCTCGCGCCTTCCCGAATAAGCGTCTGGTCATCAGCAATGAAGATGCTGTATCTCCGCTCGCCCATATCCAATTCCCTGAACATGGCTTTGTCGGTTCCGACGCTCCTGTCCGCAAACAGAGTCGGCGGCGCCCATGACTCTTAAGTCCAAGCCGTTTTCAGAAGAAGAGATCAAGCGGATTCGAGACGGTCACCACGCCGGCGGTCGACGTCCGGCCAGTCCGGAAAGCAGGAAGAGGATGAGAATAACGAGAAAAAGAAAAAACAAAATCGTGGCCATCCCTGCAGCCGCAGCGACTCCTCCGGTTAACCCGAAAACGACCTCGACGGCAAAAACGATGAAAATAATCAGTGACCAGTAAAACATGTCGTCACCCATTGCGAGAGGGTCGGTGCAGGCTTGACCCAGGGCGGATGCCTTATCATGGTTACCTCTATCTCACATTCAAATTTACTTTAAAATATCCCCTATCATGTATTTTGTGGCGTTTTCTCCTGTATGCTTGAACAACCCGGTTGCCGGTGATCGTGAAGTCCGAAGTCGTCCTCGGAGTCGGCTTACGAGGTCTTCCGCTTTGCGTTCATACGTGATATTGTTATCCTCGTATGACGCCGACCGCCCATAGGGGAACACTCCGGTATTTCTCGTCCTCTCGGCCTGCTCAATCTCTGGAACCAGGACCGGGCGTTGCTCGCGCGATGGGTTCTTTGTCTGTAAATATCATGGAATTCCATTCGAAGCTGATCGCAGAAAACCGGTCAGGACGCGTACCAAGGAATTCATGGTCGGACCCGGCCCATTGTCCCGATCTGAAAGAGGGACTTTAACTCTTTGTATTTGTTCGATATCGGGGGAAATACGATCTTACATCAAGTCCGCGAATACAAGAGGAAGCGTTTACTGCCTACATGCATATTTCGACCAAAATACAGGCTTGACCGCATTTACACCCGGTGCGCGCCGTTGGAAGAGGTCATTTGGATCCGTCCACCGCATTTCGAAAGAGGGGATCTTCGCTTTATTACGGCGCCCTCTCCTGGTAGATCGACGCCGTCGGATTCCTAGCTCCACACCGGATAGGTGACATCCGAAAACATGCAGCCTGTAATGACGGGGAACAGACGAAGAAAACCTCCCGTCAACCGGATATCACGATGAAACCACAAGTCATGAAGCTGTTTCTTGTCCTTCCTGCCCTGGCAGTGGGTCTGTTAGTGTTCCCTTCGTGTTTGGGCGCCAACCCCGCTCTGCCGTATCCCGGAATTCATCTGGAAGAAATCGTTTTACCTCCGGGTTTTCGCATTTCCCTCTACATGAAGGGATTGCCGGGCGCCCGATCCATGGCCCTGGGGCCCAGAGGGACCCTCATCGTAAGCACCCGCAAGGAAGGCAAAGTGTATGCCGTGCAGGATCTCGATGGAGATCATCGAGGGGATGGGGTGCTCACCATTGCCGAAGGGCTTCATGAGCCCAATGGTGTGGCGTTCCGACTTTCCTGACGATGAACATCACGGCTGGAAGTATATTGCCTTTGGTCCCGACGGGAAACTCTACGTTCCGGTAGGAGCGCCTTGCAACATCTGCGAGAGAAAAGATGAACGGTATGCCGGTATTATGCGAATGCAGCCGGACGGAACAGACCTCGAGATCTTTGCGGAGGGCATTCGAAATACGGTAGGTTTTGACTGGCATCCGGTAACGAAGGCTCTGTGGTTCACCAACAACGGCCGTGACTGGATGGGTGACGATCAGCCTCCGGATACCCTTCATCAGGCGCCGAAACCGGGCCTTCACTTTGGATTTCCCTATTGCCATGCGGGCCGTATCCCGGACCCTGAGTATGGTGATAAGAGAAAATGCAGCGAGTTCGCCGGCCCGGCCATTGATCTCGACCCCCATGTAGCGGCCCTTGGAATGAAATTTTATACAGGCAACATGTTTCCCGAAGCCTACAGGAACCGGATCTTCATCGCGGAGCACGGATCTTGGAATCGCTCCAATCATGTCGGATATCGCGTCACGCTGGTTCGCCTCGAAGGCGACCGCGCCGTAGACTATAAGGTTTTTGCCGAGGGATGGCTTCAGGGTAAGTTTGCATGGGGACGCCCCGTGGATGTTCTAGTCATGCCGGACGGCGCTTTACTGGTGTCGGACGACCGCGCCGGGGCTGTTTACCGGATTACATATGAAAATACCAAACGGGCGCCGGCTAGGTAAGCGAAAAGAGAGGTAACACTTCGCTCAACAATAAGAAGGATGAAACTCCATGGGCAACGGGCAAAAAAGAATTCTTGTCGGTGTGGACGGATCGGAACAGGCGTTCGAGGCGGTTCGTTACGTTGCTGGTATGTGCTCTCATGGCGGCGTCGAAATCGTCCTGATGAACGTGATGAGCGAGGTGCCGGTGATGTTTTACGACCTGGACGTCGTGGATAATTGCCAACCCAAGTATGTTGCGCTCGATGAATGGTTGAAGTGCGAGCGGGAAGGCGCTCGCCAGCTCATAAAGAAAGCCGTGTCCATACTCGGGGAACTGGGTGTGGACAAGTC
>JACQYL010000075.1 GCA_016208165.1 Deltaproteobacteria bacterium | reverse complement strand
TCTCCTTCAGCTTGGTGATGGTGACAAGGCCGTCCATGTCCGGCATCTTCAGGTCCACGACCGCCGCATAGATCTTTTGCTTGCGGGCGATTTCAAGGGCCTCTTTGCCGCTGGACGCCTGCAACGGCTCAAATCCTTTGAGACGTATTCTCTCGGAGATGGTATCCAGAAATTTCTTCTCATCGTCGACTAAAAGGATATTTTCTTTTTCTTCTGTCATGGCGTTGATCCTTCGGTTTTGAAATGAAGACGTTTTCCTAATGACCGCCTGTCCCCAAGATGCCCGAGGCAGCCACAGACAGGACCACGACCTCCGAAATGGTAATGACCAGAAAGGCCCAATCTTTCCGCTTCCCATATCCGGCAATAAGAAATAAATAGCAAAATATGGTCAATACCGCAATCAGGACCAGTCCGATAAAGTTGAGGTAGTCTCCCTTGGATATAAGGCTCAGCCACGCCCATCCGTGTGGTGAGTTGGTGATTTTCAGATACTCATCGACTCCCTTGTTCCAGTTTTGAGTGACCAAGGTCATGTCCACATGGGCGGAAATCAAGCCGCTGACGTACATAAGGTAGGTAATCATCATTACCAATATGCCCAACCATGCTCCTGCGAAGAGGATGTTGGCATATCTGATCTGTTCCGGCATCGGTTTCAGGTCTTGATTTTGTTGCTCGTTCATCATCCGACTCCTTTTATTCTAACCCAGTAATCCAATTCCGAGCCCTTTATCCATGGCCTTGAGGCCGGCAAAGAGCAGTACCGAGATCACAATATAACGGATAATTTTGGGCTTCACCATGCTGAGCAGTTTTACGCCGATAAATGAACCGAACATGAGGCCGATGATGGAGGGGACCGCCATGAGCGGGATCACGCAACCTTTGTTCATGTAGATCCACGCGGCGGATGTGTCTGTAATGGACAGGAGGAACTTGCTGGTGGCCACGGATATTTTAAGCGGCGCTCCCATGACCAGATTCAGCACCGGAACATTGGCCCATCCCGCTCCCAGACCGAACATGCCGGCCAGGACACCGATGAAGATGAACAACACGAGACCGGGCAACGTGCGATGCGTTTTCCAATCCACTCTCTCCTTGGTGGACTGGTCGAGAAAAGCACCGTGCATGCCGAGAGCGAGACCGATCGCGTCCTGCGTTTTGACCACGGGTTTCTCCGTGTTTTTGGAAAGCAGCAGCAGTATGGCGATGCCGACTATGGTCGCACCAAGGCAGACCTGTACGATATTCGGGTCTATCTTAGAAAGATAGAGTCCCAGCATGGCGCCCACGATGGCGCAGGAAGAGGCGATCAAAGCCACTGGAAGGGCCAGGCGCAAGCTCGCCAGATTTCGACGTAACAAACCCGGACCCGCTGCGAGGGCTCCGGCCAGGGCCACCATCAACCCCGCACCGCGAACAAAGTCAATATGGAAAGGGAAAAAACCGCCGACGAGAGGAACATAAAGAACGCCTCCGCCGACGCCTGCCAGCACGGCGATAATACCGAGTATGAAACAGAAAAAGAATAGTATGAGAGGCCAAAACCACCAGGGATCGGCCGCGCCCTCGGCTCCAACCTCCTGGGCGGCTGATGCCGTCAAGGGATGGATGAGAGTCACCACGAGCATCAGGCTTACGAAACAACTCCACTTTGTTATGGTTTTCGTCGACATGAGATCAAGGCTCCTCTAATACAAATAGACTCTTTTCAAAATCGGCATGGTATGCTTAAATATTTAAACCCTCTCAAAAACCTGTTTACAAATGAAACAGTGTTGTGTATTAATAAATAATATTTTTGATGTCAACCTTTTTTCTAACGTTGCAAGATTAAACACATGAAAATTCTTGTTGTAGACGACGAAAAGAAAATCGCCGACGCATTGGCCGAAAGGTTGAGACTCAGGAGCTTCGAGGCGGAGCCGGTCTATGATGGAACGTCCGCCCTGTCCAGCCTGAGAACGGACTCCTTTGACGGCGTCATTTTGGACTTGCGTCTGCCGGACATCGATGGAATTGACATCCTGAGGCAAACAAAGGCAGCGAAGCCGGAGATCAGGGTTGTAATCCTGTCCGGCCATGGAAATGAACAGGACTTCAAGACCTGCCTGGGACTGGGAGCGGTAGCCTGTTTCCAGAAACCGGCGAATATACAAAAGCTGATTGAAGCGCTTGTCGAATCCTGAGATGGACGTTTTCCAACATACGAGACCCCACTTCTGGAACATCAGGGCTTCAAAAACCCATGACAGACTTCTGTTCAATTACAGAAGAGTCTGGCTCGTTTCTATTTTTCTGCTTCTTGTGGTCTCTTTGTTTCCGATGAGCATTCTCATGGGTATCAATTTCAAACTCGCCCACGAGGCCATCAGTAATGAAAACCGCCTGCGCACGCTTCGGATTACATCCAACACCAGGCGAACCATCACGTATTTCCTGGAAGAACGCCTCGATGCGTTGAGGTTCATTGTTCAGGGAAGGAAACCTGAATCCCTGACCAGCAATGAGGAACTGCGTTACCTCCTGTTGAATCTGAAGATGGGATTCGGAGGATTTGTAGACTTGGGACTCATAGACCAGTCCGGAATGCAGATCAATTACGCCGGACCTTTTGATCTGCAAGGCAAGAGCTACAAAGACCAGGACTGGTTTACCAAATGCGCCGAGGAATGCTCCTACATCAGCGACGTATTTCTAGGTTATAGAAACCGCCCTCATATGATCATCGCCCAAAGATGGCCCGTGGGAGAAGATGGATCTTTCTATGTTCTGCGATCGACTCTGGATATCACAAAATTCATCACGATCATCTCTTCTTTGGATCTGACGGCGGGAAGCGACGCTTTTATCTGCAATCACGAAGGCCTGCTTCAAACGCCTTCCAGGCATTTTGGCGAGGTCCTTGCCAAGATTACCTTACCGATTCCCGAATATTCCCCCCACTCGCAGATCATGGAGGTCGAGGATCATAAAGGGAATCCAATCCTGGTCGGCTACGCGTTCATAGAGAATTCGCCTTATATCCTCATGCTGGTCAAACGGAGTGAGGAGGTAATGAAAGGCTGGTATTCTCTGCGGGATGAAATGATCTGGTTCTTTTTCGGCAGCTCCGTCGTTATCCTGATCGTCGTTTACGGGATGGCCACGTTTATCATGAACAGGGTATACGATGCCGACCAGGGAAGACTCAAAGCGATGGAACGTCTCGAGAGTTCCAGCAGGCTCATATCAGTAGGTCGTTTGGCTACGGGCGTGGCCCACGAGATCAATAATCCGCTGGCCGTGATTAGCGAAAATGCCGGCCTTCTTAAAGATATTTTCACCTTTAAGAAGGAATACAAAGAAGACCCACAACTGATGGAACTCATCGACGCCGTGTTGGAGTCGGTAGAGCGATCCGGTGCGATCACCAAACAACTCTTGGGCTTTGCCAGGCAGTTTGAACCTTCAATTTCACCCCTTCATTTAAAAGAGGTCATGTCGGAGGTGCTATCCTTCCTGGGGAAGGAGCCGCTCTATAGAAATATAAGTGTTCATATGGATATACCTGAAGACCTGCCTGTGATTTATTCCGACCGCAGAAGCCTGCAGCAGATCTTCCTGAATCTGATCAACAATGCTATCCAAGCCATGAACAGTGGAGGCCTGCTTGACATCACGGCCAGAAAGATCCAGGGCGATCGTGTATCGATAAGTATTCAGGATAACGGTCGTGGAATATCACCGGAGAATTTGAAGAAGATATTCGAGCCCTTCTTCACCACGAGAGGTCTCAACGGTGGGACGGGTCTCGGATTGTCCATTACGTATGGGCTGGTGCGAAAACTCAATGGTGATATTACCGTTCACAGCGAGCTTGGCGTGGGAACGATGTTTGTCATCACCCTGCCATTCAGGTTTGAAGGAGACATTAAAGATGAGAGTCTTGCTCGTTGACGACGAGGAGAAGTTTGTTTCCCGTTTGGCGGAAAGGCTGGAAATCAGGGGCTTCGAATCCGACTGGGCGACGACTTCGGCCGAAGCTTTTTCTAAAGCCGCAGCGGCAAAGTATGATGTGGCCGTGCTGGACGTAAAAATGCCTCATATGAGCGGCTTAGATCTCAAGAAAAAGCTCCAGGAAATGTCGCCGGACATGAAGTTCATTTTTGTAACGGGTCACGGGTCTGAAGAAGATTACTGTGCCGGGTCCCGAGAGGGCTTTTGCTATATCATAAAGCCTTTCAAAATCGAAACGCTCGTCGAGAAAATAAACCAGGCCATGAACGTTTAGGCTTAAACCAGGAGGTAGGCATGGAACACGAGATCGCAAGAGCCTGCGCTCAAGGACTCTCGTTCTTCGGAAAGACCAATCGATTGATATCTCATGAACTGAAGAACGTTCTGGCTATTATATCTGAAACGCTGGGACTGATAGACGAGTTGATAGAACTGTCCGAGACCGGAATGGGGCTGGAGCCCGGAAAGCTCCGCTCGCTCAGTGAGAGCGTTATTGAAGAAGTCGAAAGGGCGAACGCCATTATCAGAAACATGAACACGTTCGCACACAGCGTGGATGAGATCGTCGGCGAGGTCGAGGTCGGCCAGAGCGTAAAGCTGGTGATGGAGCTGTGCCAACTGGAATCCGCCGCGAAAAGAACAAAACTCCGATTCGAGAAAAGCGAACCCTGTGTCCTCCATACCAGCCGCTTCTTCCTGGAGAATCTGATCCACCACGCCTTGGTCTACGCCCTGCACGGAGTCGGGCCGGAGAACGAGATTCGGGTTTCGTTGAGCTCCGATGAGCATGGGGTAAGGATTGGGTTTGCCGGCATTGCCTGCAACGTAATCGGTGAATTTCCAACCAAGAAGGGGCACCTGCTTGCGAGGATAGTAGGAGCGGAAGTATCGATGAACCCAGCCGCCGGTGAACTCACCATCGCCCTTCCCAAGAAAATGGATGACGCAGGTATACAGAACCTGATCTCTAAAGACTAAACGCTTGCCTTTGAAGTGATACGACGCCGTGGGAGCCGAGCCGGCTAATGCATTGATTATTGTCGAATCGCGATCGGTCTTATGTTTTCCAATTCATCTACACTCCTTTCTTTCCGCCAAATCGGAACGTCCATTGGATGGACATGCTATTCGATAACCAGAGCCATCCCGGGAGCATCTTTATCGCGCGCCCGGAATCCGAAAGCCTCGTAATAGGATTCGAGCCCTTTTGCCGCCATGAGACCCACAAATGCTCCGGCACGGGCGTGGGTCCTGATGTAATTCATCAATTCCTTCATGAGACTCCTTCCCAATCCTTTGCCCTGTAATTCAGGATGTACCATGACGTCTTGAATATAAAAATAGAGACCGCCGTCACCAACGACCCGGCCGAACCCGGCGACCTTACCATCCTCGAGGGCGACCACAGAGAACAGCGAATGCTGCAACGCCGTTTCCGTTGCAACCGTATCGGTTTTCCACCATCCGATCCGATCTCTCAGGGTCCTATATTCGGAAGCTGCAAGTGGCCGATATTCCAGTCTCATAGTCCGCTCCTTTTCCGTTTATACCGGAATACATACCATTCCGGAAGCCGATCCTCACGTACATTTCACAACCACTTCTTGCAAACTCCGGAACCCTGATGTAATGGTGTTGGCACGGGTAACATGGGGGTGTTGTCCGGTTTGATTCAGAGTCGGAACGGCCATGGAGGGCGTTCCAAAGAATGGTTTGCCGGAATGCGGCTGCCGACGTCCCGAATTCCGGCCATCATTCATCCGCACTATACCAACCGGTGTATCAAAGGAGAGACATCATGCCGAGGCTTAAGCAGGTGGGAACAGACGAAGGTTCAGCTCTCACCAACAAGCTGCTGAAACGGGTGGGAGAAAGCATGGGGATCGTCCCGAATATGTTCAAGTGTATGGGAAGCTCGGAAATGGCGCTGGACGGGTTTATGGCCATGAACGGGAGCCTGGGCGCCGGAAGCCTGGGCGGGAAGTACATGAAGATGGTCGTGCTGGCCACCTCCGAGTTGAATAACTGCATCTACTGCGCCTCCGCGCACACCCAATTGGCCAAGAACGCTAAACTCCTGACGGACGAGGAATGCGCCAACGCGAGACGATGCATCGGAACGGACGACAAATCCCAGGCGATGCTGGATTTCGTCAAGAAAGTCCATAAGTCCAAGGGCAGGGTCGCCGATAAGGACATCCAGGCCGTTCGAAAGGCGGGATTCGGCGATGCCGAAATCGTCGAAATGCTGGGTACCATGTCCCTCATTACGTTTGCGAACTATATCAGCAACGTGGCGGAACCCGATCTCGATTTTCCCGAAGCGCCCAAAGTGAGTTAGCTCCGGAGCGATACATGAGCGGTGTTTATTTCACCGGGAAATACGGACCTATACTGCTTCCACAAACCTGACAACCTCCGGTTGCGACGCGACACAGCGCCGCAACCCGATCAAAACGGTTTCGGGGAGCCCCGCTGACCGACGTGTGTGGGATTCCAGAAGGCTTGCCTGAATGTCACCACTAACAGCCGGGGAAAACTCCGCCGAGTTGACCCTGACAAAGGAGGAAGACAACATGAAGGCTAAAGAAACGGCCGTGGTTTTGATCGAGTTTCAGAACGAGTTCTGCAAGCAAGGCGGGAAACTATACGATGGAGTCAAAGGCGAGATTGCCCGCCAGGGCACCATATCCAACGCCGTCAAACTGGCCGAAGGGGCTCGCAATAAAGGAGCCATGGTTGTTCATGCACCATTTTTGTTCAACGAGCAGTATTTCGGAGATCATAAAATGGTGGGAATCGTCAAGGCCGTGGCTGACGGAAATGCCTTTCGCGAGGGCACTTGGGGCGCCGAGATTATCGACGAGTTGAAACCCGGAAAGAAGGACCGGGTCGTGACCGGCAAGTGCACTTTATGCGGTTTCAACAATACCGACCTCGAGAAGACGATCAAGGACGCCCGTATCAAGAACGTGGTTATCGGTGGGTTTCTGACCAATTTCTGCGTGGAAAGCACGGCCCGAACAGCTTACGACAAGGGATACAGTGTAACCGTAATCAAGAACGCAACCGCCGCTACCTCTCCGGAAGAGCAGAACTACGTCGAACAGAAGATTCTTCCCCTCCTGGGGCAGACACTTACCGTTGACGAGTTCCTCGCCCAACTGGAGGCGTGAACGGTAAGAGCAGGCCTTCCCGGTTTCTTCGAAGTCTCCGGAGCGGACATCCCGCCCGGAGATCGTTCGGCCATGCCAAAGAACCTTGAAAGGGGCGCGGAGGGAAATGGTTTTGAGTTTTCCTCGCGCCCCTCTCCGCACCCATCAACGCCTCCGCTAAATGAACTCCAATTCCAGAGTATCGAGATCGATCCCGACCGGCTCGACGCTCCATCGTTCTCCGGCATGAATATAGGGTAACGGCGTCAACGTGCCCGTGGTGACGACCTCTCCCGCCCGCAGCGGTTCGGCCCACTTCTGCCGCTCGAGCAATTGAGCCAGATAGCGCAACGCGGCCGGCGGACCGCCCAACGCGTTCTCCCCCTTACCAACCGCCACGGTCTCACGGCCCTTCTTCAAAATCACTTGGAAGCTGCGGAGCCGCTCTTCCATGCCATCGAAGTCCTTGCCGGCAAGCTTCATTTCCTTTCCTATGACGAGCCCGGCGTGCGCTCCGAAATCAGCCACCACGTCCGCGGCGGTGAATTCCCAGTTCGGATAGTGACAATCCACGATTTCAAAACCCAAGGCCACCCATTGGATACGTTCGATCAGTTGGCGCAAACCACCGGCCTGGTCGCTCCCCGGTATCGAGGCGCCCAGTCCCAGAACGACCTCCGGCTCGATTCTGGGGGCTACCATGCCTTTAAGGGAAATCGCAGGAACGGCTCCCCTTGCGTAAACCACGCCAGACGGCTGTACTCTCCTCGTGTGGTCAACGTGTTCTCCTTCCTTTAGAGACGGGTTTGCATCGCAAGATCGCCCGTGGTATTCATGCCCGCATTTGTCACGACCTGTGTAACTAAGCGGAGGGTTTTCCAGTGCACGAGTCGCCAACGCCCGCAGTGACCGTCATTGTTCCAACGTACAATAGCAGCGGCGCCCTGAGGATGTCACTCGAAACCGTCCTTCGCCAGGATTTTGCGGATTTCGAGGTATGGGTGATCGGGGATGGGTGCACGGACGACAGCGCGTCGGTTGTCCGCTCCTTCGGTGACGATCGAGTCCATTGGACGAACCTGCCGGTCAATTCGGGCGCCCCCGCTGCGCCAAGGAATGAAGGATTGCGAAGGGCCCGGGGAAAATATGTCGCGTATCTCGGACATGACGATCTGTGGTTCCCGTGGCATCTGTCCGGCCTGATGGAGAGCATCGAGAAAGACGGCGGCGATTTTGCCTATTCGCTGGGCGCTCTTATAGGTCCGGAGGGCGTTGTTGGAGTTTTCTCCCTGCCGGAAAGCCCCTGGAATAAGAGGAGCGCCATTTCACCCAGCAATTGGATGCATCGAACATCGTTGGCCGAACACATCGGTCTCTGGTCCACCACGATCCGCATCGGCGACGACCGCGATTTCCTGAGGCGCGCCTATGCCGCAAACACGCGATTCTGCTTTTTTCGGCAACTCAGTGTTCTCAAATACCCCTCCCTTCTATGGCGAACCTATTCGCTGACTTCGGCCTTCCCGCAGTCCGGGCGCCTCGAAGCCATACGCCGGACTCCCGAAGCGCTTCGTCTTGAATTGTTGCAGGAGGTCGCCGAAGGGATGGCCAAGTGGGGCTATCGACTCGGCCCGCAATCGAGCCCCTGTCGCAAACCTTTACGATGGCTCGTTTCTCTGTGCATGGACGCTTATGGACGCCACCGATGGCCTTTGAACCGGCTCCTGTATTGGAGCTGGAGCCGGGCGTCCGGTTTATCCGAAAAAAAGCGGAATCCTGAATAAGTTGAGCGCCCCCCAGCGTCTCCGAGGGGCGAACGATCAACGGACGTCCGATCTCTTCCGCCGCGCCCAGGGCCTCTTCGATGGTCGCGGCCAGGTTTCGCTTCTGACCTCTCGGCCCTGAAAACGGTTTGCATCCCCATTGTGCATAGGCTATTCTAGTCGTGTTTACGCATCTATTTTCGAGGAGATAGCCGAAAATACACCCATACGAATCGAAACGGGGATAGTGTCCCGTTCAGGAGATCACGTCTCCCGATTCCGAAGAAATCGATGGGCCCATACCATGTGGTGAAGCCCAACCGAATTAGAGGTGTAGCCATGCCCGCCATCCGAACTTTTCTGATGGTCGTTTCCATCGTTCTCTTGTTACTGCCCGAAGCCCAAAGTTCCTTTGCAGCCTATCGATTGAGTATGGGCTCGGAAAAGCTGATCGGAACGTCCTTGGGTGATTGCCGAAATGTGCGCCAGGCCTACAACCGGCATAACGACGAGTATCTCGTGGCCTTCGAATATCACGTTTCCGGGGCGGACGGAATCATGGTCCGACGCATCTCTTCGTCCGGCGCATTTCTGGGCGGCTTCGCTTTCGCGCCCGCAAACGGATCCGCCACTTTCCCCGACGTGGCATACAATGGGATGAATGGAGAATACCTACTCGTCTGGCAGGAATTGAACACGTCCATCACGCCCACTCGTGTCGAAATCCATGGCTGGGTCATGCCTTGGAACAATCTCCAGGCCAACGGCAGCGTATGGATCGCCACTGCGGCGGACCAGTATTTCGAGCTTCCCTCGGTCGCCTGGAACACCTACCGAAACGAATACATGGTCGTGTTTGAAACCATCCGACCCTCCGACGGCGCTTACCTGGGTATTCGCAGGCGCCGGCTGAATTCCGGCGGGTGGTCTCTGAGCGACATGGAGTACGTGATTCCCGGCGGGGGAAATCAGCGGTCCCCGGACATCACGTACAACGTGGCCGCCGACCAATACCTGGTGGTTTGGGATCAAAACCTGGCGCCCGGTAACAGCGACATCAACGGCGCACGTTTGAGCTATCAAGGGGTTCTTCAAGGCGGCGTCATTCCCGTGGCAACGGGGACCAACGACCAGCAATACCCGAGCATCGCCACCAACGAACAGCACCGTTACTTTGTGGTATGGCAGGAACTGGTATACGGCGATTATGATATCCGGGGCCAGTTGTTCGACATTTATGGCAACGCCGTGGGGACCCAACATTACGTGGTGGGCACGTTCGATCATGAAATGCAACCCGTTGTGGCGGCCAATGGGGCGACACAGGAGTACCTGGTCGTCTGGAAGCACGTGGTTTCATCCCCCGGGTACGAGATCCAGGGCAAACTGTTCCACGACGAGAATCAGGTCGCCATCCAGGAGCTCGACTTCGCTTCAGACGCACTGGGGGAGCATTTCGCACCCGCCGTGAGCTTTCATTATCACAACTCGAACAGGTACGGTTTTTTCACCACCTACGAACGGTTACCGGCCGGCGGCACGGGGCTGTTCCGGATCTACGGACGTATGCTGTGGTCTATTTCGGCCACCCCGTGGCTCCACATGCTGACGGGTTCGAACTGAATGGCGGGGACTTAGAGGATAAGTTCCGGGGGAGAAACTTTTGAAAAAGTTTCTCCCCCGGATCCCCCTTTTCAAAACGGTTCAGGCAGGCGCCACCCTTCGGGAGGCGCTCAATTCGGCAGCTTTGGGAGGTGTCGGGGAACCTTTCTTCATACGTTCCCCAACCACCAGGCAGAAACTCAAAACCTGGCTGCGGCGCGAAGGCGGCGAAATCCACTCAAACACTTCTTGAATCGGTCCAGGCAACCCTTTCCCAAAGGTTCCCCCAAAGGGTTTTCTTTACCTGTCCCTGCTACGCGAAGACCGTTTCCCACTTCTTGAGACCTTTACCGCACGCCACGGCCTTCACCCCTTCGACCTTTTTCACGGATCCGCCCGGAATGCGGTAATCGAACGGTTTGGTATCCGAGAAGAACCGCTCCACCAGGGTCTGGACCCGCTCGTCCTTTAGCACGAAGGCATGGCTGTATTCCCGGAACAGCCACGCGTCGTCGAGCATCAGGGTCAATACCGAGTCGGCCCAGCAGCACGAACTCACATGGGGGACCGCTGAGTCGCCGTCGCTGGTTTTGCATGCGTTTTCAAAATCGAAGAAATTGGCCGGGCCCTCATCGGGCGTTCGAATCACTTTGAGGGACTGATACGTCTCGTACCCGTGGCGCGCGATCACCAGGATGCGTTCCCTCTGCGCTTCGGGCAAGGCCGCGAGGTCCGCGAGGTGATGTTCCACCGTATCCCGGGCGTACTCGAGGGTCCTTTTGAACCGCTCCGGATAGTCGTGTTCGTCGTCGGTTCGCACGTTCTCCTGCCAGTCGTCGAACTCGAAAAAGCGATGCGCCAACGGCGCCGTGTCAAACACACTCGCCTTGTCGTAGGAGGGAAGCAATTCGAGAGCGCCTGGAAACGTCTTGATCAGTTTCCGGATTTTGCGGCGCACGCTCTCGAACCAGCCCTGGCCCGTGAGCACTACCGAGGCCATGGAGATGGAACCCCGAAACGGGGGCGCCACGAACACGATCTTGTGCACCCGGTCAAAGCCGGACCGCATCAGGTAGTTTCGCAGCACGAAATTCCCCAGGCTGTGAGTGACGAAATTAAATTCCGTAAAGTTTCTCCCGATGGCTTCCGACTTCTTGATCAGGTATTCGACGAATTCGTGCAGAAGCCGGCCGTTTTCCCGGCAGGAACGCCGCCAATCGTAGTTGAAAATATAGATGGGACCGATGTGTTCCACGTCGTTCATGTCGAACAGGAATTCCGCGTAAGCCAGCCCCTCGAGTTCCCCCGCCCGGATAATGGCGTCCACCTTGCGGTCGTACCGGTACCCTTCCGGGAAGGGATACGGCCCCGTCAGCTCAAGGTCCTCAATGGTTTCAAAGTTGCTTTGCAGGCCGGAAAAGATGACGTCGTGCGATACCTTGTTGGTTTCCACCAACTTGGTGCCCTTGATGCCCGGAATAAATATCATGGGAACGCTCATGTCGATCCTCCCCTGATTGGTTTATAACGGAATGGATGGGTGCGGTGGGAACGCGGACGTGGTCGCAAATCGCCACCTCACCCCCCCCGCCACGACATTGTGAACGTTATGTGCGAATTGAGTTCACCTATCTGACCGAAGACAATACGAACTCTATTCTTCGGCGAAATAATCCGAGTCTATCCTTTTTAATTCATAGGTCTGTTCTACGGAAACACCCACGTTATGTTCGATCATGAGTTCCGCCAGCCGCACACCGTCAATCAGGACGATTTTGTTTTCGATGCTGCCCGCAAACTCGAGAGCCTGATCCGTAAATCCCGAAGTGGTGATGAATACGCCTTTTCTCGCTCTTCTTCCCTGAAGGGCCCCGGCGAATTTCTGTATTTCCGGCCTGGTCACATTTTGTTCCCAGCGTTTGGCTTGAAGATATATCACATCGAGACCCAGCCGATCTTCCTTGATGATACCATCAATGCCTCCATCCGCGGTTTTTGACGTAGTACTCCCGGCCTCCAGGCGGGACCCACCGTATCCCATGGCAAGAAGCAGATCGACGACGAGCCGTTCGAAGAAATAAGGCGAACACTCCTTCACACTCTTGAGGAGTTCGGCCGTAAGCTGGCCCATCATCCGTGTATACCCGGATTCGAATTGCTCTTGGGGTGTCTGCTCGATTTTCGAAGGTATTCTCCTGTCGCTTTCTTTACCGCTGGTGTTCAGATAGTCCTTGATCTGCAGCAAGTCCTTCACTTGAATTCCGGATAGGCCTTTACTCAGCAGATCCTTACCTTCCTCTGTAATTGTGTAGGAACCTTTTGCCGGACATTCGATCAGACCGGCCCCTCTTAAATGCGCCTTGGCCCAGCCAAGTCGCTGCACGAAGACCCGCTTCTTCCCGCTTGGAAGCAGTTCAAGTTTTTCCTGCTCGGTAAGCTTGAACGTACGAGCCAGCCCTTCGAAGATCTCCGCGTTGGATCTCGCAACCCCGTCCGATAGGTATTCCAACAGTGGAAGCATGATCGACTGAAAATCGGGTATGGCCACTTTAGTACCTCCAGTGTCCGTGTTCAATCGGGGTTCAGTAGCGCCTTTTTTTGACCGGAGACCCTCATCCAAGTCAGAAACCGTGCGCCGAGCAACCTGATTCCAATAGCCAGGTGAAACTAAATATTAACAGCTGTACTATATGCTGCAAACAACTTTTTGTCTTGTAACGAATTCTGCTGTTTTGGCAGAATATCCATTTTGTTTGAGCGCTCTCCCTCCGAACCGGATAAAGGGCTTGATCGGGACCAGGGTGTTAACGAGGCCCCATCGCGCTTCCCGGCTTTGAAAGGCGCTTTCCGGAAGCTGAACATCGGGACACGCCGCCGGCGAAACAAATATCCCATGTCATTAACGGAGCCCATGCTCCGTGAGATAGGATCATATGCTGAATCTTTTGAGACATAACCGGCGCCTTCGTGCCTGCATGATCCTTGCAGCCGCACTCTTCCTATTTACCGCCGGATGCGGAGGCGGCGGAAACGGCCGATCATCCGTCGTAGTTTTTTCGGACGTGCACTTCAATCCGTTCTACGATCCGGCCATCTTCGACTCGCTGATGAATTCACCTGAAAACCAATGGAACGACATTTTTCAAAGTTCCGCTGTGACCGATCCGGAGCCCTGGGAAAATGAAACGAACTATCCCCTCTTGGTTCGCATGCTTGAAGCGCTCCGCACGCAAAGCGCGGCAAATCCGGTCGTGGTTTTCTCGGGCGACATGCTGACGCACGGATTCAGCAAGAAGTTCTACACCCTGTACGGGTCCGAGGACGAGGCGGCGATGCGCGCCTTTACCTATAAGACGGTCGCCTTCTTCGCAGCCCAAGTGCGCGATTATTTGGGCCAAATACCGGTCGTCTTCACGCTCGGAAACAACGATTCCTATGAAGGCGACTACAAGATCGACCCGGGCGGGGCATTTCTGGCGGACACCGCCGATCTGTTGTATTCCACACTCCTTTTGGAGAAGGCGGATTATGCCGGCTACGTCGAGACCTACCGGGCGGGAGGCTATTATGCCATGTCCGTCGGCCCTGTGATGTTCATCTCCTTGAATACCATCCTCTTTTCACCGAACGCCGCCACGGATATCGAAGGCGCCGTCTCTCAAGAATTGGACTGGCTTGACCGGACTCTGGCCGGCGCAAGGGCTCAAGAAAAGAGGGTCTGGCTGGTCATGCACATTCCTCCGGGGGCCGATATCTATTCCACCGTGACAAAGTACATGGACCCGGCCGGCCGCATCTCCGACGCCTCCACCATGTGGAAAACGGAATACCAGGATCGTTTTCTGAACATCGTCGACACCTACGTGGACATGATCGATGTGGCGTTTGCAGGACATACCCACATGGATGAATACAGGCTGGATGTGAACGAGAACGGCGCTTCGCAGACTGTTATCCTGGTCACGCCCGCCATCAGCCCGCTGTTCGGCAATGACTCCGCCTTCAAGGTCATAAGGATCGAAAGCAGCGACTGGACGCCCATCGACTACCGTTCGACGGCGTACCACTTCGGCGACGCCGCACCGGTGTTCGGACCGTATTACACGTTTACGAACGCCTACGCTTCGACCGAAGCCGGTTTAGAATCGGCCCTGGTTGCCCTTTTCCCGAAGCTTCAAACCGATCCGACGCTTCGCCAGGCCTATTCGGGGTATTACTACTCGGGCCACAACAATGCCGGCCCGATCGATGACATCAACTGGCCGGCGTATTGGTGCGGCATCGGCAACATGACAAAGGAAGATTACATGGAGTGCGTGAACACGTATGACTAGGGGCACGGCATGCCGTGCCCCTACGGTCGCGTTTTCGGACGATCGAACGGAAGGATACGGTTGCCCAACCCCGATCGCACCGTGCGCGGCAACCCTGACGGGCCAAGAAGGGTCGCCTTTCCGGCGCCCCCGGAAGCTATGAAACGCGTGGGCGGGCGTCCGTAGGTTGGGTAGAGCATAGCGAAACCCAACAATTCCAATAGGTTGGGTTACGCTCGCTTTGCTCGCTAACCCAACCTACAATGCCCCTCGCTCCGTATAGTCCGTGGAATGGACAACGTGCTGTCCGTGTCGTGAAGCAACAAGAGGCTCCGCCCGAGGAGTGAGGCCAAGCACGGCTGTGGTGTAGCCGTGCAGCCGCCTTCCTATCCTTCAGACCAAGCCGGGAAGCCTTCCGGATCAGGCGCATACCTGTTCTTGGATTGCTCATACAGAATTCGATCGAAATACAACATGCCCTCATCCCGGCCTTCTCCCCCCTCGACAGGCTCGGGATCGACGACAGAGGGAGAAGGGGTTTGGGTTCTGCGACAGAGGGAGAAGGTTCCCGCCTCTTGTGCGCCTTGTTCTAAGGAAGCTAGTGCAACACATTAGGTCGGGAAAAAAGAAAACGATCGCCTGCTGAAATATTGAATGAAGCCGGTTGCGGCGCGTTGCGCCGCAACCCACTCAAGAGGTTTGGGAAGGAGTCTGAGGAAACCTTTTTCAAAAGGTTTCCTCAGACTATTTTTCAATCATCTATCAATGCCACAAGAGATCACCCGACTTTGACCGTAAGCGCCGCGGCCGTGTCGCCGGCGGCGCACCCGGCGAACAGACCATATCCTCCGCCGAGTAGAATCAGTTCCTCGATCAGTTCGATGACGCACCTTGCGCCCGTGGGTCCCTGGGGATGGCCGAAAATCAGGGACGAACCGTAGTTGTTCACGATTTCAGGATCCAGTCCCATCTCTTGTATCATGTTCAGGTCGTTTACCGCGAACGGATTGTGGGTTTTCACGGCCTTGAGGTCCGAAACCTTGATGCCTGCCTTATCCAACGCCATCCGGGCGGAAGGCGCCACGGCGGCGGCCATGTATCCCTTTTTGGCTCGGGCGTACCCGTAGGACAGGAGCTGAATCACCACGCTTTTGTCCTGGCTCAGGGCCTTAGCCTGGTCTTTCGTAGCCACGATGACGGCGGCGTTGCCGTCGGCCGGGTGGGTTTGAGATCCGAAGGTGTGAATGCCGCCGGGAATAACGGGTTTGAGGCGCCCAAGGCCCTCCGCCGTGGTTTCCATAACGCCTTCGTCCGCGTCCACCACCACCATCTTCTTGCCCATCCTAATTTCGGCGGCAACCATGTATTGCTTCTGAAACGCCCGGTCGTTCTCGAGGGCGGCTATGTACTGCCGATACCGCTTCAGGGTCAGCTCGTCGCAATCTTCACGGGTGAAGGTCGTGTCTTTGGCCACGTTTTCGGCTGTCTGGATCATGGCGTTCTTTGCCCATGGATCATTGCCGAAATTATCCATCACCCAGTCTTCTTTTATGGGCATGCCGCCCGGTCCGTTTGGATTGGGGTACACCAGGTGGGGTCCGTTCGAACACCGGTCCGCCGTCACCGCGATAATATTCGAGTTTGCGCCCGTGTCCACGGCCATGGCCGCGTGAGCCAATTCCGTGGCGCCGGTGGCGCAGGCCTGGCTGAAGATGGGACCGCTGACTCCTTCCGCTCCGATCATGCCGGCCAGCCAAGGCGCGCCGTAAAAACAGCTCACCTGCGGGATGGTGTATCCCAGGAACAGCCCGTCGAAGGACTTGGGATCGATGTTCCGGTCCGCCAGTCCCTTGCGGACCACCGTAGCGGCGAGTTCGATGGCGTTTTCATTCTGAAAGCTCCCCTGCCATCGTACAAACGGGGAACAAAAATAACCTCTGTGCGGAATATACGCTTTACTGAACATACAACCTCCTGAGGGATAAAATTCTAAGGACCCCGGAGGAACTCTTTTTTGAAAAAAAGGCTTCCTCCGAACCTCCTCCCAAAAAACGTTACGCGGGTTGCGCCGCTTCGCGCCGCAACCGATGATTTGACGCCTGCAAAAAGACGCAGCGGGCGGGTTTGTCGCAGATCCTGAGCCTGCCCGCTGTGAGCTGGTCGAACCGGTCGAAGGAACCCGCCCTGCGTGTCATCCTGCGTCGCGATGGGATCGTATCCCGCCGCCGGCGGGATACGATCCCATCGCCGCAACAGGGGGTCCGGGGGGCCTGTGGTCCCCCGGCTCTTCCCCCTTCTACTGATTATCGCTCCATTTGCCGTATCGTTCTCGAAGCACCCGGTGCAGGATCTTTCCGGTGCCGGTTCTCGGCATATCGCCCTCGCTGATAAAGTCCATGCTTTTGGGGCACTTAAATCCGGCAATGCGTTTTCTGGTGTGGGTCATGATGGCTTTGGCCAGCTCGTCGCTCGGCTCGACGCCTTTGTGCAAAATCACAATGGCTTTGATCGCTTCCCCCCATTTGGGATCCGGAATGCCGATGACGGCCACGTCCTTCACTTCAGGGAAGGATCCCACCGCGTCTTCGACTTCCGAAGGATACACGTTTTCACCGCCCGTGATGATCATGTTCTTTTTGCGATCCACCAGGGTATAGTAGCCGTCCTCGTCCATTCGAGCCATGTCGCCGGCGCTGAACCATTCCCCGTGAAACGCCGCTTTGGTGGCTTCGGGCATTTTCCAGTATTCGTCGAAAATCATGGGAGTTCTGGAATACAGTTCCCCCACTTGGCCCACGGGCGCCTCGTTGCCGTCCGGATCCAACAACTTGATCCGGTCCGTGGCGATCAGCTCGCGACCGATGGAGCCCAATTTAC
Source organism: Deltaproteobacteria bacterium (assembly GCA_016208165.1). Classification (NCBI taxonomy): domain Bacteria; kingdom Pseudomonadati; phylum Myxococcota; class Myxococcia; species Deltaproteobacteria bacterium. Next base: position 12,461 of record JACQYL010000075.1, on the reverse strand, counting down.
GCATCTGGTCCTCGGGCCGGAGCAGCGTCACCAGTCCGGCCTCGGTGGAACCATACGCCTCGTACAGCTCCGAGTTTTTGAAATAGTTCATAATGTCGATCTTGGTGTCTCGCCGGGCGGGAGCGCTCGAGCACATGAGTTTGCGCACACGGCTCACGTCAAAGCTGCGTTTCACTTCCTCGGGCAGCGCGAGCATCATGATGTAATGGGTGGGCACCAGCGAGGTGAACGTAATCCCCTCTTCAGCCAGGGTTTTCAAAAGATGTTGCGGGTCGAAGCTGACCACATTGTACACGCACACGCCCCCATACGTGTACGTAAACACAAAGGAATAAAAGATCGAGTTGATATGGCACATGGGCATGACCATGAGGCCGATGTCGTCCCGGTTGAAGCCCAGTTCGATGATGTTCGTCAGATACTGGGCCATGAAGCTCTCGTGGGACCGGACCACGCCCTTGGGTTTGCCCGTGGTGCCGGACGTGTACATGATGACCCAGGCGTCCCTGTGATCCACCTTCACGCCGGGTTCTTCCGCGGGCGCTCCGGCAATCAGATCCTCGTAGTGCGTGTACCCTTCCGGGGCCGGACCGTCGCCAAAGAAAATGTAGTTCGAGGCAGGGATATTGGTCAGTCCGGAACGGATCGAATCCACGCCTTCAGTAAACGCACCGGCCACAATGAAGGCCTTGGCTTCACTGTTGTCCAGAATATACCTGTACTCGACCGGCGTCAGGCGGAACATGATGGGAACCGCCACCAGGCCGGCCTTAGCCACCGCGCCATAGATTTCCATCCACTCGAGGCAGTTGTACGCGATGATGGCGACCTTATCGTTCTTTTCGAGTCCCAGCCCCAGCAATCCGTTGGCCAGACGACAGCACCGCTCGTTCCATTCCCTGAACGTCAGGGACCGGTACAAGTCCTTGGCCCCCATCTTGTCCGGATAAAAGTAGGCCCCCATTCGAATGATATCACCGGCATGCATCCAGCGGCTCATGCTCTCCCTCCTTAAGTGTCGTTTAAAGAAAGCCTCCGGCGGCCGGGGGACCACCGGTCCCCCGGACCCCCTCCCAGACTTTTTATGCACGCGGTCTCGCTTCGCGAAACCGCGATCCGGTCCGGAGGGCGTATTGCAATACGCCCCTACGCGTTTGTTCCTCCGTTCGCAATGTGACGGCAAGCGCCGCTGCGCGCCGCAACCGGTGGATCGATGGCGCCCTATTTTGTATACTTAAAGGATTTGCGGCCCATGAGCGGCTCCCCGCTTTGCGGGGCGCCGCCCGCCTAGGGGGTCCGGGGGAACTTCGTTCCCCCGGCTCTCTTACAGAAACTACTCCTCCGAATCGCGGGCGAACAGTGCGGCGCCCAGGGCCCCGGTGCATTGGGGATGTGGCGGAACGAGAACCGGCCGGCCGATCTCTTCCTCGAGAATCGCGACCATGCCGGGATTGTGCGCCACCACTCCGCCAGTGGCCACAACCGTCCCGGTGAGGGGTTCCATTTCCATGACCCGCTTTACCACTGAACGAAAAATGCCTTTGACCAGGTCCGCCAGAGGTGTTCCTGCCCGGATTTTCTCGAGTACTTCGGTAGCGGAAAACACGGTGCAGTAGCTGCCGAGTGTAGCCTCTCCGCCGGCGCTTCGAGCCAGACTGTCCAAACCGTCCAAAGGCACGGACAGGCGATTGGCCATTTCCTCCAGGAAAGCGCCCGTTCCGGCCGCGCACTTGCGGTTCATTTTGAAGTTGATCCGCCTGCCCCGGTCGTCGAGTTTGATTACCTTGTTGTCCTGGCCCCCGATATCCACCACCGTGATGGCTCGGGGAAAATAGTGAAAGCACCCCCTGGCGTGGCACCCGATTTCCGTCCGGGTGTAATCCGAAAAAAGCGTGTTCCTGCGCCCGTAACCGGTGGATACGATGCGGACAATGTCCCCCGAGTCCAGATTCGCCGCAGCCAAGGCCGCATCAAAAGACGCCTTCGCCGAGGCTTCGAAATCGTGCCCGGATCGGCGTACGTTCAGTCCTAAAATGTCTCCGGAATCGTCGATGACCACCACTTTGACGGCGGAAGCTCCCACGTCGATCCCGGAAAAGCAGGGTTGAGGCATAGTTATGATATCGTATGTTTGAGTAGGGGCGTATTGCCATACGCCCTATACGCCCCATACGCCCCTACTGGCAACACACCCTCGCTTCCTTCCCGCCGAAGGCGGGATGGAACCCGCAAAGGGGGCGCGGGGGAACAGTGTTCCCCCGCATACCATAGCCTTCATCCCTCCACAATCTGCTCGATGAAGGCCTCGATGTTGGTGGTGGCCTGTTCCTCGGAATAGCAGCGCAGGTCGTTGAGGTCGCCGTTGAGGATCAGAGCCGGGATGCCCAGTTCCCTAGACAGGCGGTCGGGCATACCGTATCGGCTGTTCGAGTTGTTCGGGCATGTTTTGGCGTCATGATACACGATGCCGTCCAGGTGGAACTGCTCACAGCGGTCTTTGATATATTCCTCTTTGTACGCTTCGTCCCGCGCAATGAACAGCTCAAGGTATGCCCGGGCCATGCTCTCAAAGGGCTCCTCCGGATCCATGGCCTCGAAGATCCAACTGTTGCAATAGGTGGACGCCGCCACGCACGTTTTCAATCCGGCAAACAGTTCGCTCAGGTTTCTGAGTTTGCCCCAAATCGGCATGCCTTCCCAATAGAGGCGCACATGCTCGCCTTGGACCGCCGCCACACCGAACGAAACCCGTTCATCGAGTTCTTCCAGGAGTTCTTCATAGTAATCCACGGCAACCTGAGTGCCCCTGGCCACCACGGCGGGCCCCATGTGTATGGTGGCGTCGAAAAACGTGAGCGGTGACGGGACGTTGGCTGCCGTGTCGAGAACGGATTTCCACAGGTCCGTGCACTTTTTGGACAGTTTCACCGCTTCCTTGAGGCGATCCATGTCCAATTTACGGCCGGAAACCTCTTCGAGGACGGGCACCAGGTCTCGAATCTGCCGGGCTATGGACCCGATGTGATGCTCCTCAACCCGGCCCACCTCCCGGTGGGTCACCACTCCGATACAAGGAACGTCGAATTCCCTGCCATACCAGGTGAACCAGTCTTTCACGTCACGGCACTGGTTCGTATTATATACGAGCACGTCAGGCTTCGGCACGGATTCGATGCCATAGGCCCGAGTCAACGGTGTAACCTTCTTGAGGTAGGAACCGATATCGGAGGTGAGGTAGGAACAGATGTCCGGGGAATAGCCCATGGCATTGGCCGTGGGAATCAGGTCCGTGGCCAGGCGCGAGGCCCCGAGCAAGGCTCCGTGGTTTTCCGGGAAATAGACCAGATAGCCCATACCCCTCAGCAGTTCCGCCGGACCCACGCTGGTGCACCAGGCCACTTTGGGAGAACCTTGTTTCGCGGCCCGGTCCAGCTCGAGAAAATGATCGGCCATAATCTGTTTCAGACGACTCGAGCTCTGAAAATCCTTACGCGCAGGCATGAGTTCTTTCTGTTTAATCTATCTTGAGCGTGTCCGGGGAGCCCTTTTCCAAAGGGTTCTCCTCGACGTATTCCTACTTGCCTAAAGCTTTGGCGACGATTTCATTGATGTCCATGATTTTGAGGCGTTTGCGGTCCTCTTTCGGGTATTCGTTGAGCCCCTTTCTCAGATTGTCCTTGCACGACGCGCATGCGGACACCAGTATGGCGGCGCCCACATTCAAGGCGTCCTTGACCCGCTCTTTGGCCATGGCCAGGCTCATCTCCGGATCCACGGCAGAGACACCGCCCCCGGCGCCGCAGCATCTCGATTTGAGCCGGTTGCGTTCCATTTCCACAAATTCCAGTTCAGGTATCTTTTTCAGGATGTTCCGCGGAGCCTCGAAGATGCCCAAACGCCGCCCCAGGTCGCAAGGATCGTGATAGGTCACGCGTTGGGGCACGGAAGTGCTGAATTGGAGACGACCCGAGTCGAGCAGTTGTTCGAGATATTGCACGGCATGGATCAAGGCGGGCTCGAGGCCGCCAACCTTGGCGTACAGGTCCTTAAAACTATGGTAGCATCCGGCGCACGGGGTCACCATGGTTCCAGCACCCACGGCGTTGATCTTTTCGATCTGTCGCCGGGCGAACCCTTCGAACTCGCCGGACCCTGAGAGGTAGAGCGGCAGGCCGCAGCAGTTTTCGTTCGTGGCAAAAGAGGTGAAATCGATGCCCGCTCGCTCGATGTTCTGGATGAAGCTGGGCACAATTTTCATGTCCACATAGCTGGGCACGCACCCCATGAACAGGAGGGTGTCGGCCTTTTCGGGAAACCGATTCTCCTGGATGGCTTTTCTCACAGCCGAGGGATACACGGAGATCCGTTCTTCGCGGCTGCTTCCAAACGGATTGCCGGTACGTTCGATGCTGTCCAGGACGGCCCTATAGGAAGAAGGCAGAAAGCCGCTTTCCGCCAGCCGGTCCCGGCATTTCTTCACGATTTCAGGAACCTTGATCTGAGCGGGGCAGTAGTAGGTGCACGTGCCGCAGGTGGTGCAACGGAAAAACGTATCCGCCAGCTCTTGCGAGGGTTCCAGCCGGCCGGTCATCATGTGGTAGGCGAGGATATTCCGGCCCCGCGCATTTCGGGATTCCCGCTTGCTCACACTGAACGTCGGACAACCGTTTCTGCAGAATCCGCACTGTACGCACGCCAGAATCTCGTCATCCTCGAACGTGCCGAACGATTGGAACCCTTGCCTCCCCTTCATGAGGGAACCGAAAGCGAAGTGGTTGTACACGTCGTCCACGCCCCGGTCGAATCCCATTTTTCCGGGATTCAGGATGTTCTTGGGATCCATGGCCTGCTTGAGGGTCTCCATGACGTGAAAGCTTTCCCCCATCTCCCGGGCGATAAAAGGAGCCCGCGTCAGTCCGGTTCCGTGTTCCGCGCTGATGGTGCCGTTCATCTGAAAGGAAAGCTCGACCAGTTCGAGGGCCGCGGGTTTCAGGCGTTCCCAGTGCTTCGGATCCGTCAGATCGATGACAAAGGTGGTGTGTATGTTTCCGTCTCCCACGTGGCCGAAGGTGGCGATCATGACGTCGTACTTTTTCGCTACTTCCTGGGCGCCCCGAATCATTTCCGGGATCCGGTCGATGGGCACTCCGAAATCCTCGCTGATGGGCACGAGCCGATATCCGGGCTTGATGCGGGATAGCGCGGGCACCAGCCCTGCCCTGCCCCGCCACATCATTCCCCGTTCCTGGGGATCGTCCGACCACCGCACCTGTAATCCGTGGTGTTCGCCGCAGATCCGCTTGATCGCATCCATCTGCTCCTTGACCGCTTCCTTGTGGCCGTCCACTTCCATGATGAGCATGGCCTCTATGTCCGGAATGTCCATCTTCATGGCGTTCCTGACAACCCTAATGCTCTCCCGGTCCATGATCTCGCCCGCGCACAACGGGATCCCGGAGGTGAGGATGTGCTTCACAGCCATGCCCGCGTCGTCCAGATTCTCGAACAGGGCCATGGCGAAGGCCACGTATTCGGGAAGCGGTTCGATTTTCACCATGATTTCGGTGACAATGCCGAGGGTTCCTTCGGAATTGACAAACAGATGCGTCAGATCGTATCCGGTGGCGGACTTGGGCGCCCTGGTGCCCGTGTGAATCACCGTGCCGTCCGCCAGAACCACCTCGAGACCCTTGATGTATTCTTTGGTGGTTCCGTACTTGACGGCTCTCAATCCGCTGGCGTTGGTGGATACCATCCCGCCCAGAGTAGCGATGGCCGAGCTGCCCGGATCCGGAGGAAAGAACATCCTGTACTTGGCCAGTTCTTCGTTGAGCTTCCCGCAGATCACGCCCGGCTCCAACCGTACATAGAAATTCTCCGGAGAAATCTCGAGGATCCGATTCATGCTGCTGAGATCTAGAAGTATGCCGCCCTGCGTGGGCAACACGGCCCCGGTCACGCTTGTTCCCGATCCCCGGGCCGTAACCGGAATGGACCGCTCGTTGGCCGCTTTCATGATTCGAGAGACCTGATCGGTGTTCTCAGCGTATACGATAAGATCGGGAACTCCCTCGTGCACGGACATGTCCCTGGAATAGCAAAGGCGTTCGGCGCGTTCTTCGATGACGTTCGGGATTCCTACGATGCCTCGGATGGTCTCCGCCAATTCCATAACGGCTCCTTCGGGAAAGGAATATATTCCATTGTGATTACATTTTAGCTATAAAATGACTGTAAGGGACCTTCCAAACATTGTCAAGCGATTTAGGGAAAAGCCGGTAGCCTTCCTCCCTTGACACCAAGGGAATTGACACCAAGGGAATAAATCTTTATCAAATCCGATTGGTGTGGCTTTAAATCGGACGGGGCGGTTTTCGCGTTTTGGTTTTTAAACCTAACTGAATCTCGTGTATCAACTGTATACGAACCCATTGGAACAACGCGCACGAAACGAACCTGATTCGTCCGGAAGGGGAATTCCCCTTCATCACCCCGATCGTTGATGCATACGCAGCGAGGTTTGACGCCGGGGTCGATTCTATCCTATTTCGAACAACAACGGCAGTGGAGGGAATCTTGTGATACGCGTGGAGAACTTGAGTAAGAGTTATGGCGCAATCAACGCCATTCACGACGTCAGTTTCGAGGTGGCTAGAGGTGAGATCGTGGGGTTTCTGGGTCCCAACGGGGCCGGAAAAACCACGACCATGAAGATACTGACCGGTTACATGCCCCCGAGCGCAGGCAAAGCTGAAATCGACGGTTTCGAAGTACTGGAACATCCCATCGAGGTGAAACGCCGGATCGGATATCTTCCCGAGTCCGTACCGTTGTATCAATCCATGACCGTGGAACGATTCCTCGGGTTTGTGGCTGAAGCCAAGCAAGTTGCCGGCCGGGAGCGGTCCAAAGAGGTCGATCGCGTAGCGGAAACCTGCGGTTTGAGAAACGTACGAAAGCGCATCATCTCTCACCTTTCCAAAGGATACCGTCAGCGTGTCGGACTGGCCCAGGCGCTGATCAACAATCCACCCCTCCTCATCCTGGACGAGCCCACCATCGGTCTCGATCCGGCTCAGATCGTCGAAATCCGTAACCTGATCCTGGGACTGCGCGAAAGTCACACCGTGTTGCTGTCTTCCCACATCCTGCCCGAAGTCAGCCAGATGTGCGAGCGGGTGGTCATCATCAACAAAGGCCGCATCGTCGCCACGGACACGCCAAGTAACCTCATGGCGGACACTCAACAGGGAGGCCGATTACGCGTGGAGGTCAAAGGCCCCCAGGATGAAGTGGCCCCCGCCCTCGAATGCATTTCCGGAGTGGCGGGAGTATCTAAAAACCGTGAGACGGACGCTTACGAAGTCCGGCTTCAGCCCGGAAACGATCCTCGTGCGGCCATTGCCAGAGACATGGTGAACCGGGGGTGGGACCTTATGGGGCTCGAACGGGTGGCCGTGAGCCTCGAAGACGTATTCATGCAACTGGTCACTGAAGAGAATGGAGAAGCAGCATGAAAGGGTTTTCAGCCGTTTACAAGAAAGAACTATACGTGTTCATGGCCTCGCCTATTTTTTTCGTCATGGCGTTCATCTTTCTCGGGCTCATGGGATATTTCTTCTACACTTCCGTGGCTTTCTATAACCTGATGAGCTACCAGGCCGCGCAGAATCCCTATATGGCTCCGGAAATGAATATGACGAGCATGGTCGTGCGGCCGTTTTTCGGCGATATGGCCATTGTGATGCTCTTCATTTTTCCACTTCTCACCATGCGGTTGTTTTCCGAAGAAAAGAAATCCGGCACCATCGAATTGCTGTTTACGCTACCCATCAAGGAGCAGGCATTGGCCCTGGCCAAATATGTCGCGTCGCTCACGGTGTTCGGGATCATGCTGCTGGGCACCATTCCTTTCCTTCTGCTGATGAATGTTTTCGGAACTCCGGATTGGGGCGTCATAATGAGCGGATATCTCGGCGTCTTCCTGCTCGGCTCCGCGTTCATCGCCCTCGGCATGTTCGTTTCCTCCCTCACCGAAAATCAGATCGTGGCCGCCTGTGTCGCATTTGGAGCGCTTCTGATGTTTTGGCTCATCGGCTGGGTGAAATCCTACATCGGCGGAGCCGGAGGCGAAGTTATGGAGTACCTGGGGATTCTGGGGCACCTCGACAATCTGCTCAAGGGGCTCATCGATTCCCGGGACGTGCTCTATTACGTCTTGTTCACTCTGTTCTTCGTTTTCTGCACCCTACGAACCCTCGATTCAAAGAAGTGGAGGTCATGAGATGGGAGGATTTTCGCTAAAACTGAAATTTGGCGCCAACGTAGGCCTGGCGGTCCTCCTGTTCCTGGCAATTCTGGTGGTGGCCGGCCTAATAGCTGAAAAACACCCGTATCGTATAGACTTGACGAAAAAGGGAACGCACACCCTATCCCCGCAAACCTTGAAGATTCTCGCCGGCCTCAGTGAAGATGTCAGTCTGAAAGCCTTCTACTTCGAAGCGGATCAGGAGAAAAGCGAAACAAAAGATCTTTTTGAAGCCTACCAATACGCATCGCCCAAAGTAAAATTCGAGTTTGTCGATCCGGAACTCAGACCGGCCGTGGTTCGTAAGTACGATGTTAAATCCGCCGGAACGGTGGTCCTCGAAGGATATGGAAAAACGCAGACCGTCACCCTGCCCACGGAAGAATCACTCACCAACGCCCTCCTCAAGCTGACTTCGTCGCAGGAAAAGAAGCTGTATTTCCTCACCGGACATGGAGAACACGACATCGACGATATCGAGCGAACCGGTTACACGCAACTGAAAGACGCGTTGGAAAAAGAAAACTACAAAGTCGAAAAACTGGATCTCATGCGCATGGAGGCCGTTCCCGAGGACGCCAAAGTAGTGGTCATCGCGGCGCCGGAAAAACCGTTGCTGGAACCGGAAATCCAAAGCCTCGACGCCTATCTCGGGAAAGGAGGACGGATCCTTGTCATGCTTATGCCTTTTCTGGACGGCGGCCTCACCGACATGTTGGCCTCTCACGGCATCGCTCTCCGTAAGGACATCGTGGTGGACACGTTAAGCCGGGCCATGGGCGGAGATTACCTTGTGCCCATCATCTCGGCCACCGGCGACAGCAAGATTGCCGAGAACACGCGGGTCAGCATGCTGTTTCCGCAGACGCGTTCCGTGCTCGAAGCGGAAGCGCCTCCCAAAGATACCACTATTCAAGAACTCCTGGTGACGTCGCCGGGTAGCTGGGCGGAAACGGATGAAGCGGGACTCGAAAAGGGCGAAGTGGGTTATGACGAGGGTAAGGATGTGCCCGGTCCTTTCAGCGTAGGCCTTCTGGGTACGGTTAAAGCCCCGGAAAAGACAGACGCATCGAACCCCGTGGTGGAAGAGGACCTGAAAGAACCGGCGCAGGAAACAGGGCAAGAAACTGCCCAAGAAGAAGAGGAAATAACCGAGAAGGAAATAGAAAAAGAAACGGCGAAAGACCAGCCGGCGCCGGGAGCATCGGATCAGCCCAAAAGCAGCGATGCCGCCTCCGATGATATCCAAACCGCCGAAACTCCGCCGGAAGGCAAACTGATTGTTTACGGCAACGCCGATTTTGCCAATAACGCCATGTTGGCCATGCTGGGAAACCGTGACTTGATCCTGAACACCATCGGTTTCCTCTCCGAGGACCAAAACCTTGTTTCCATCCGAACGAAAAAGGAAGAAATGCAGACCCTGACGTTAAACAGGAATCAGAGCCGCTTGCTGTTCTGGGTATCCCTGATACTGGTTCCAGGACTGGTTCTTCTGGCAGGCGTGGCTACCTATCGGGTACGGAGACGAAGCAAATGAGATTAGGCAAACACATCGTTCTCGCCCTCGTTCTGGTCGCCCTGGCGGGATATTATCTTTATTTCGACGTGGTGAAGAAAGAGCAACAGCAGCAGGCGGAGGAAGAGGCCAAGAAGGTCTTTTCCTTGGATGCTGAGGCTGTGGACGAGTTAGCCCTGGTCCGACCCCAAGAGGCCGAGATCCTGTTGGTCAAGAAAGAGGATAAAACCTGGTCCGTTAAGGCTCCTGTTCAAGGCCAAGCCGACTCGATGGAAGCCGAGGAACTGATCGGCCGGCTCAGGGAACTCTCCCGAGTCAAAACCATTACGGAAGAGGCGGAAGACCTGACGCCCTTCGAGCTGGATCATCCGGATCTCGAGGTGCGCTTCCACACGTCCGCCGGATGGAAAAGCCTGCTCGTGGGATCCAAGAGCCCCGTGGGCTCCGAATTCTACGCAAAGGTATCCGACCAACATTTGGTGTTTCTGATTACCGGGGCCGATCGGTCGGTTTTAGACAAGAAGCTGTTCGACGTTCGAGACAAGCAGCTCTTCCGATGTGAAACCGATCAGGTGGACGGGATCGATTTCGAGAAGGGGGATTTCCGAGCGGACGTCGCCCGGAACGAAAGCGGGCTCTGGACCGTTGCAGGCCATGAAGGGGTCCGGATCAGCAAAAACAAGCTCGACGACGTCATTCGAGACTTCTGCTGGAGCCGGGTCCGGGAGTTCGTTCAGGAAGACGACAAAGGGCTGGATCAGTATGCCCTCGATTCGCCCACCACATGGGTCAAACTGAGCAGAACGAGCGGACAGCAAACCCTCTTTCTCGGTAAAACGAAATCCGATGACAGCGTGTATGCAAGGCTGGACGGGCACCCTGGGGTAGTGGCCTTGGAGGCGCGACTCCTCGATATAATCCCTGCTTCGCTGTCCGCCATCGAAGACAGGACGTTGGTTTCTTTCGACAAGGAATCGGTGGCCGAGGTTTCCTGGACTCAGGCCGAAGAGTCGTTTGTGTTGGCCAAACGGCCCGGTGATGATAAGAACAAAGACTACGCTTGGGAATTCCAGGCTCCGGAATCCCTGAAGGGCCGGACCTTGGACGCCTGGAAGCTGGATTCGCAGTTTTACCGGATAGAAGGGCTGGAGTATGTTCGCAAGCTCGACGTGACTTCCAGCGCCTTGCCGAAGGCGACAATGGATCTTATATTGAAGGGCGAAGGCAAAACCATTCTGGTTTCCATGCACTTGGGACCGCCCGTCGAAAAACAGGAAGAGCGCATGGTGTGGACGGATAGGGACGGGGGGGTTCAGGTGTACGCAGTGCCGCAAGACAAGGTGGATGAGATCGCCTCCAGGATGGAAGAGATGGAGAGCAAGACGCCATGAGACAGAAGCAATTCGAGGATTTGGAGGCAACCGAGCTGTACTGTCCTATTTGCAGAGCAGCGATGCCCGTGCGCAAACGTCTCCTGCTTGTTCTGCCCGAGGGCGACAGATACGACTATTTTTGCGTCCGGTGTGGAACTTCGGTGGGAGACAAGACCGTCACCAATCCCGACGGATTCCGGATTTTGACCTGACAGTCGGATGAGGAGCCATGAACTCCAAGAATTTGAGTTTTGAAGTGGGTCCCATCAGACCCCCCAGCGAGGCCCGAAGTCTGCTCCTGCGGCTGACGAGGAACTGCCCCTGGAATCAGTGTCGATTCTGTCCCGTATACAAAGGCAGGAAGTTTTCTCTGCGGACGATAGAGGAGATCAAGCAGGACATACAGACGGCCAAAGACATCGCCGACGACATCACCGCTTTATCCTGGCAACTGGACCAGAGCGGGGCGGCCAACGACGCCGTTATCAGCCACATCATGACGAGCGGCAAGTTCAGTCCCAGCTATCGACAGGTGGCTGTTTGGCTCTACTACGGTACACGCGCCGTCTTTCTCCAGGACGCGGACAATCTGATTATGAAGACCGACGACCTACGACCCGCTGTTGAAGCTGATGAAGAAGGGCGTCACTCAGGCCCAGCAGATCGACGCCGGCCGTAGAGTGGTGGACGCGGGTATGGAGCTCAGCGAATACGTCATGCCCGGACTGGGCGGAAGAGCCCTGTGGCGCGAGCACGCCGTCGAGACCGCTCGGGCGTTGAACGCCATCAATCCCCACTTCATCCGACTGCGCAGTTTGCGAGTTCCCAAGCGCGTTCCGCTGCACGATCTCGTCGAAAAAGGCGAGTTCGAACTGCCTTCGGATGACGAAACGGCCCGCGAGATCAAGCTGTTTCTCGAGCAGTTGGACGGCATTACGAGCACCGTGGCGAGCGATCACATCATGAACCTGCTCGAGGAGGTCGAGGGCAAGCTTCCGGAAGACAAGGAGCGCATGATCGCCGTTGTGGACCGTTACCTGGGACTGAGCGAAAAGGACCGCCTCATTTATCGGGTGGGACGAAGAGGCGGCGCGTTTCGCTCCGTGGACGACCTGGACCGACACCCGGAGACGTACCGCAAGATCGAAAGCATGATTCTCAACCTCCAGGGGAAAGACCAGAGCGAACTGGAAGCCTATATCAAAGGAATGGTGGATCAGTATATCTGAACGGTTCTTCGTTCATGATTCAGGGGGAAGGC